>VFZH01000001.1 GCA_016871255.1 Acidimicrobiia bacterium
TTCCTGCTCGTCGTCCCGGTGACGACGACGCTGAAGCCGTTCCTCGCGAAGCAGGGCCACAGCGCGGCCGAGGTGGAGGCGATGCACGCCGCCTGGGTGAAATCGTGCCTGCTCCAGCTGACACTCTGGAGCCATCCGTACGTGAAGGATGGGGACTTCTAGGCCAATGACACCGTACGCCGCGCCCCCGTGGTCGACGTCGCGCTGGTTCAACACACTCGAGCCCCTCACGCTCGATGCGCTGCGTGGGCGCGTCGTGATGCTCCATGCGTTCCAGATGCTGTGTCCGGGTTGCGTGTCGCACGGTATTCCTCAGGCGCAGCGGGTGGCCAGCCAGTTCGCCGACTCGCCGGTGATCGTCGTGGGCCTCCACACTGTCTTCGAGCACCACGACGTGATGGGACCGCTCGCGCTGGAGGTGTTTCTCCACGAATACCGCGTACGGTTCCCCGTCGCCGTCGATCATCCGGGTCCGGCCGGTGACCCCCGGCCTCTGACGATGCGGGCGTATGGCATGCGCGGCACGCCAACGGTCGCCTTGATCGACGCGGCCGGTCGCCTCCGGCAGCAGGTGTTCGGTGCCTATGACGACCTGCAGCTCGGGCGGGATCTCGGGATGCTGGTGGCCGAGGCCCTGTCAGCGAGGCGACGCCCCTCCGAGACCGACCGATTACGACCGGTGGCCGCTCCAGACGGCGACGGCACGGGCGGCGCCATTGAGGACGAGCAGACGATGCAGTTCACCGAGCTCGACGATGAGCCACGATCGTGAGCGGCTCGTCGGGCTTCCGGGGCCGGCCCTCCCTGCGCAGCCACGACTCCGCCGCGCGATCTACCAGCTCCACCTCTGGACCGGGCTCGTGCTCGGTCTCTACCTCGCCATGCTCGGTGTCACCGGGAGCGCGCTCGTCTATCGGCTCGAGCTGAATCGGTTGTTCCAGGCGCCGGCGCCGACCTTCGACCCCGACCGGGTGCCGATGGCGAGCGACGCGCTCGCCGCGGCGGCGCAACGTGCCTATCCAGGCTACGACGTGACCGTGGTGGCGGGAACCCGCATCAACCGGAACGGGCCAGTCGTCGAGGTCCGACTCGCAAAGGGTGACGACCGCCTCGACCGTCTGTTCGATCCTTACACGGGCGCCGACCTCGGCAACGCGATGTCGATGGTTATGCGTGCGTTGACGTGGCTGGCACGTCTGCACGCCGACCTGCTGCTTGGCGAGACCGGCCGCATGCTCAACGGGATCGGGAGCGCGCTCGTCGGGCTGCTCGTCGTTACTGGAGTGATCACCTGGTGGCCGACGTGGGCGAACCGTCGCCGCGGCGACCGAGCACGTTCGCCCGAAACGCGATCGACGAACACGGCTCTCCACCGTCTGCTCGGCATTTGGGGTCTGGGGTTGATGCTCGTGTGGGTCGTCTCCGGGATCTATTTCGCGTTTCCCGAACCGTTCAACGTGGCCGCCTCGGTCGTCTCGGGCGACGATCTGACGGGAATCGGATACCAGGCGCTGACCTGGCTGACGTACCTCCACTTCGGCCGCTTCAGCGCCGCCGTGCAGATCGTGTGGCTCGTGGTCGGTTTGTTGCCGGCGGTGCTGGTCGTGACCGGGGTCGGCATGTGGTGGACGCGCAGGGTCAGGCGGTCCGTGGCGCCCACGTCCACGCGCGCGCCGCGCCAGTGGGCGTGGCCCCTCGGACCGGCGCGCGCCAGGTGGGTCGCGCTCGTGGCCGTCGGCTGCGCCGGGTGGGCGATGTACACATGGGCCAACTACCGCGAAGAGCATCAGGTCGAGCGTTTCCTCGGCGCCGTGAGGTCAGGGGAGTATCGGCAGGCCCACGCCATGTGGGACGGAGAGTACGGATTCGAGCGTTTTCTCGCCGATTGGGGACCGGGCGGCCGGCACACCGCGGCCGGCTCCGAAATCGAGGTGATCGACTCGACCACCCAGAGCGCCGTCGTCACGGTGTACATCAAGACCGCCGCCCCGAAGCCTGTCGCGATCGATGTGAACAAGGAGACGATGCTTCTGTCCCATGCGCTGTCCGACGAGTACGCCACAGACGCCGCATCGCGGTGACGCGGTGACGGCGGGTGCCGGCACGAGACGTGTCGTCAACGCCATGACCGCACCGTCACACGCACTGGACGTGCGGGGACCTCGCACGACGACGCGGCGCGGCAGGCCAGCGTGGAGTTCGCGATCGTGGACCAGAACGTGATGGGCGACGTGTTCACGCCGCCGACCTTCGACCCCGACCCGGGTGCCGATGACGAGCGACGCGCTCGCCGCGGCGGCGCACGTCGGCGACATCGACCGCGTGACGACCGAACGGAGCCGTGTAGCCCAGCCCGCCGGATCCGGTCTCTGCTGCGCCTGCCGTTCCCGGCGCCGGGAGGCCGAGGACGGGCCTGCCGGGAGGCGGCGGTGCGGCCGGCAGGGTCGGGACTGCCAGCCGGGCGGAGCTACCGTTTGTCCTGCGTGTCGACGCCCGGGCGCGCCAGTTCGTACGGCGCGCCAGTGCCCGACGAGCCCAGGAACAGCTTGCGGCCGTCGGCGAACGTCAGGTCGCGCCCGTTCGCGCGGCGCGTCCCGTCCTTGGCCTGATAGCCGTCCACCTTGATGCGCGTGCCGGCTGTCAGGGATGCCTTCGTGAACCCGCGGCGGAAGAGCACGTTCGGCGTCCCGCCCTCGAACGCCCATGTCTCCTTGGTGCCGTCCGGCTTGTCGACATCGAGGTGGATCCAGACGTGCGGGTTGATCCACTCCATCTTCACCACCGTCCCGGTGAACTCGACCGGCCTGTTGGCGTCGAATTCAGCGGAGAAGGCGTGGTGCGCCCCCAGTGACGCGGCGGTCGCGGCCAGACACGCGGTGAGCGCTGCGATCTGCACGGCCAGCTTCCCTGTCATCGTCCACCTCCTGCTGTTGATGTTCCCGCCAGGACGGAACCCCGCTGCCGCCTACCGCCGGTACCACTCGTGGAGCTTGTCGCCGGGCGGAACCTTGCGGGTGATGTCCACGATCAGGGTCTCGCCCTCCCATCGCTTGACCAGCTGGTTCTTCCTGAGGTGTCCGTACATGAACTCCTCCGCGAACTCGATGCACGGGTAGTCCATGACGGTCGCATTCGGCTCGAGGCGCCGGTAGAGGGGCATCGCGATGGTCCATGCGCGCGTGAACACGTTCGGATCCTCGATCGTCACCTCGTAGCGGATCGCATCGGCGCTGATCGGGGTGAAGCGCTCCACCAGCCGCAGCGCTTCGCTGTGGAAGTTGCCCGCGCGATCGAACCAGTTCTTGCCGTTGAACCCCGACACGTTCACGACCAGCGTGTCGCCTTCCCAGCGGCCGACGGAGTGGCCCATGTAGGTGTCGTCGGGGGGCGGCTCGACCGTGTCCACGTGAATCACGCGCCCCGCGTTGGAGAAGGCGTACGTCATGTGGATCTTGTTGGTGCCGTGCGTGATCGCGAACGGGTACGGCATGTACATCGCGCGCGGGATCCCGGGCAGGTAGCACTTCAGCTCGGGATCGCGGTCGATCCAGTGCTCGGCGTTCTGCTGCTTGATCCGGGCGGCCTCCGGCGTGTACGGAATCTGGCCGTCGCCCTGCACGACGCCGATGGATCCCGGTACGCCCGCGGCGGCACCCAGCGCCAGCACGGGCGCTGCGGGCACCCTGGCGTATTCGTAGTCGTAGACTCCCTGCTGCGTGACCATGGCCGCGCGCGCTTCATGCGCCTGCAGGTCCCAGTGGGCCTCGTTCAAGGCCTGCCAGACGCCACTGAAGTTCGGCTTGCCGTCGGAGGTGCGTGTGCCGGGCAGTCCCTGTCCGGCCGTTCGGGTCACCGAAAAGGAAAGCAGGGCGCCCGCAGTCGCAGCGACGAGCGCGGTGGCAATCATCGAGCCGCTGATTCGCATCACGTCTCCCTGAAGCGCCGGGTCGCGTCCCACGCACGACCAGGCTGACCCGCGCGTCCGGCGGCCTGGCTGAACCGTCCGAGGGGCCGCCTACTGCTCGTCGAGCACGCAGCTCGCCGTGTCCTGGGACGCCGGATCCGGACCGCGTCCCTCGGCGAAGGCCTTCTCATCCACGCGCGCGCCGATCAGGAGCGCCGGCAGCCCGTAGTTGCCCTCGTGACACCGCGGCTCGTAGTAGATCCGGTTCTGATCGTCGCGCTGCCGGGTGAGCTCCTGCTTCACCGTCCAGGGCTTCGTCCACACCGTGGGGTCGGTGATCGTCACCGCGTACTCCAGGGTGTCCGCGTCGAGGCGCGTGAACCGCTCCACGATCGTCAGGTTCTCGGCCGCGCCCCGGAACGGGAACTTGGGCGAGAAGTTCGTCGTCTCGACGACGAGCGTGCCGCCCTCCCACCGCCCGCGCGAGTCGCCGTGGCGCAGACGCGCGTGGGCCGGCGGATGGACGCCGCCCAGGTACACCACGCGCTGGTATCCCTGGCCCTGGCCGGTATCGATGCCGATCGCAATCTGCCCCGGGCTCTGCACGATGCGCCTGAAGCCGTTGAAATCGGGCGTGACGCCCAGCATGCATCGATCGCCCAGGCTCTGGTCCTCGGGCCCGTCATGGCGGTTCATGCGTCCGATGTTGTAGAACGGCGGCACCTCGTTGCGCCGCCGGGAGGGCGGTCCGTACTGCCCTCCAGCACAGGTCAGCTGCTTGTTCTTGCAGGTGTCGGTGTTCTGCAGGAGCGCGAGCCGGAACTCCCGCTCGATGCGCTGCCGTTCCTGCGCGTCCCTCGTCAGCGGCGGGATCCGCCCGTCGGGCGGATCCACGACGAGCGAGGTTCGCCGGCCCGTCGGCTTGGCCGAGGTGAACACGGCGTTGTATGCGCCGGCCACGTCGTTCCGGGTCCCCGTCTGGGAACGCCGGTTGCGGCCCGGATCGCTCGTGCGGGCATCGTCCCGCGCCGTCCGGTCCTCGTCGGCAAAGAACTCCTGGTCCGCATATTCGGCGGGTCGTTCGAACGGCGTGTCGAACTCGTCGAGCCAGATGCCCTGCAGGTCCGGGTGGCCCCACGGCGTCGTCGGCGCGGGCCCCGGCGCGGCGGCGGGGCTTTCTGGCGTCTGGCCGGAGGCCGACATCCGAAGGAGTGCCACGACGGTCAGCAGCACCGCCGCGGTTGCCAGTGACTCGAGAACTCGTTGCTTCATCTCGTGCCTCCGGTTCCCGGCTGATCGACAGGGCCGGCGGGTCGCCGGGGAACCTGGGAGCGACCCTGTCGAGGGGTCATTATCGCGAAGGACCGCCGGCAAGTCCAAGCAATTCCACGGGCCCGGACCGGCCCGGGCGTTTCAGTGCGCCTCGGCGTCCAGCAGCCCGTGCTTCGCCAGGAACGCCCGGATGTGCACGTAGATCCGGGCCCTCTCCTCTGGCGTGAAGTTCCCGTGGCCGCCCCCGGGAACGGTCACGAGTTCGTTCGGGACCCCGGCCTTCGTGAGCGCGTCGCCAAGCCGCACGTTCTGCGAGTACGGCACGATGGGATCCTGATCGCCGTGGATGCTCAGGACGGGCGGCAGGCCGGTCCGCACGTGGGTCAGCGGCGACACGCTCCGGGCCACCTCCTCGCGATTGGCCAGGCCGCCAAGCCACTGCACGGCGTACGACCGGGCGTTCGGTCCCTGCAGCATCTCGCTCACGTCGGCGATGCCGTACCAGTTGATGACGGCAGCCACGCGTGCGACGCCGTTCTCCGAACCGCTGAAGCCTCCGGCCGCGCAGACGTTGGTCAGGCCGGCGCTCGCGGGCGTCATCCCGGCGGCCAGCGCGAGGTGGCCGCCCGCCGATTCGCCCGCGACGACGATCCGGCGGGTGTCGACGGCGTAGGTCTTGGCCTGCGCCACGACGAACCTGAGGGCGCACAGCGCATCCTCCACGGCCGCCGGTGCCAGCGCCACCGGGGCGAGGCGATACTCGACGTTCACCACGTTCCAGCCCATCTCGAGCCAGGGCAGCAGGGAGAAGAGGGCCGATTCCTTGGCCCCCACGATCCAGCCGCCGCCGTGGAAGAAGACGAGCGTCGGCCGTGGTGTCGTCGCGTCGCGCCGCCGGTAGACATCGAGCTTCAGCGGCTGCCCCGAGGCCGTGAGGTAGGTGACGTTGGGTGCGACCTGGTACGCGCTCTGGGCGCGGGCGGCCCAGTCCGCCGCCGGGGCCAGCTGGGCGGCCACCGTCGAGGGCGCCGCCAGCATCAATCCCCCTGCGACGAGCGATGCGGCTCGCTTCAGCATCATGGCGTTCTCCTCCGGACCCGGATTGTACGCCTTTCCGGGCGCGGCGATCCGCCGAATCACCGGCGGAATCACCCGGCGGCGGGGCCCGCCCGATTCCGCGGAGCCACCAGTTCGCTGCGGGCGTGCGTCCGACCGATAGAAGCCGCTACAGCCGGGCTGCGTGCTCGCGCGCCAGCGCCCAGGCCCTGGCCACGTGGCGCCTGTCCGTCTGGAGGTGGCCCACGGCCAGCCGCAGCGCGACCGCGCCCCGCGGGCGCGTGTGGGAGATGAACACCTCGCCGTGGCGTTCGAGTGCACAACACACGGGAAGCCAGTCCGGCGCAGGCGTCATCATGGTGCAGTCTGGCCGACGTCCCCGCGCGCGGCAGGCTCGCACCGGGCGTACACATCCACCGCGCGGAACTGGCGGTTGAGGGACCGCAGCGTCTCCAGCACCTCCGCCTCCCCCTGCCAGCGCTCCGAAACGAACGACGTGCCCTCTCCCATGAGGCAGTTGAAGCGGTAGCGACCGATCTCGTTGAGACGGCGGACGCACTGCTCGGCGGCATCGACCGCCGGGGGCAGGAACTCGAACGACACGTACTCGACCGGGTGCGAAAGCCCCGCGAGGATGGCGGGGTCGCTGCCTTCCGCGTCGATCTTGACGAGGCGCGGCACGCCGTGCTGCGCGATGAGGCGGTCGAGGGTGGTGGTCTCCACGTCCACCCGTTCGTTCCATCGCACGCCGCTGAAGCCCGGTTCGGCCGCCCGTGCGGCCAGCCACGCCGGTGCCAGCGTGGTGACCGTCGGCGTCCGCTGGCTGATGGCGAGCGTGGCGCGTCCGGGCCGATCGGCCACCGCGCAGTCGAGGACGGTGACGTTCGCGTGACCGCGGAACAGCCAATGGAGCAGCCGCGTGAAGTCGGGTTGCGGCTCGACGGCCAGCACCCGGCACCCCAGCGTCGCGAGCGCGCGGGTCCGGTTGCCGGCGTGCGCGCCGATGTCGAACACCAGATCACCCGGCTCGACGAGGGAGGCGTAGAACTGCCGGAAGCGCCGCTGGCGGCCCGCGATCCCGTGGTAGATGGCCAGCGAGCGGGCCAGTCCGATCAGGCGGTCGATCCGCGACACCCGGCAATCCTACGTCGGCGATATGCGATCCGCCGAACCCCATGGCACTCGCGGTCAGCTCGCTCCTGTCCGCCGTTCACGTGCTGACGCTCGCGCTTGGGCTCCGATCGGTGGTGGCGCGTGAACGCGCGCTCGCGCGGCCGCTCGACGAGGCCGGGTGGCGCCGGCTGCTGATCGCCGACAGCCTGTGGGCACACCAGCAGCGCGAGCGCCGCCAGGCCTGCGCGGCACCGCACGCACGTCAGGGACAAGCCTGGGCGATCAGTACCCGCAGCCCTCGGCGCACTCCCAGGCGCCGTTGACCCACTTCGCGTTGCTGTCGAACGGCGTGTTGCTCTTGATCGTGCTGTTCACGCGCTGCTTGATCCGCCACCCCTTCGGCGTCTTCACCCACAGGTCGTTCGTGGCGCGGTGGCTGATGAGGGTGGGCGGGTTGACCGCCTGGTTGAAGAGCAGGATGTACGCCGACACGCGCGCCGTGCCGTCGCCGTTGTCGTGCACCACCGGGTTGACGACGATGTGGCGCGACGACGCCGTGCAGGGCGGCTTCTTGGTGCCCATCCTGATGATGTTCTCGCGGCCGCCGAGCGGGTCCGTCAGCCGCGCCGGACCAGCCTGCATCACCCCGTCCTCCGTGAACGCATCGGCGTAGTGCTCGCCCTTGCAGTCACCCGCGATGCCGTCGATCCCCTGCACGTACTCCGAGTAGACCTGCAGGATCTCGACGTAGTCGTCGGCCGAGAACTTTCCGCGCTCCGCCGCCTGACTGATGTTCCACCCCGTGCTTGCACCGACGACGAGCGCGGCGACGATCAACGATATCCAGGCTGAACGAGTCATAGTGCCTCCGTCTCGGTTGAACATTGCGGTCGATCGGCGGGCCGTTGCGGTCCGACCGGGTGCCCTCGTCTCCGGCGGCAGATCCCGGCTCGCCGGCCGACGTCCAGCCCAGCGAGCCTAGCACCGGGCGCCAGCGGGAAGCTTATCAAAGCGAGCGTTCCAGCGTGCACGGGATGACACTGGCGTCACCGGTCGCGATTCGGGCCCGAATCCGACGGCATCAACAGCGCCCGAACGGCGCTCCAGCTGCCCGTCATCGCGGTCGGGGCGCCGCTGCCGCTGTTCGTGTGGCCCCTGTCGGTGTCGTGTGGCCGCACGACGCCGTGCAGCAGCAGGGCTGCTGGTTCACAGCGCGCCGGCGCTGCGTCCTGCCCGGGCTCCGTTGCCCGGGTCGATCGCGTCACTTGAGCAGTTCCGTATCGGGGTACTGGGCCCTCCAGCCGAACCAGAATGCGCGGTGTGCCGGGACGCGCGGCAGCCGCTCGTCCGCATCGCTCACGAGGGCCTCTGCAGTGACGCGCCACCGGTGTCCGCTTGAGTCGCGAACGTGCCCATCCGGATCGCGCCTGGCGAACGAGTGCGTGCCACGCTCGTACACCCGATTCGCGCCATCCTTGGACGTCACCACGACGAACGCGCGTCCGCCGGCGTCGAGGTTGAAGACGGGCTCGCGCTTCAGGCGATCGACGAACACCGCGACGGCTCGCGCGCCCGGGCCGATGAGCTCCCGGCGCAGCACCAGGACCTCGGCTTTGTTCTTGAGGCGAGCGTCGATGCCAGGCACCTCGAACATCAGCCGATCGGTCCCGAAGTAGTCGCGATAGGCTGCGCCCTCGGCGTAGTCGCGGTCGAAGCCCGTGTCCAGCGAAAGGACCGTGGTCGCCGGGTGCTCGCGCCTCCACTCGCCCCAGGTCGTGGTCACCGCGGAGGTGAAGGCGAGCTGCAGACCGCTGTCGACCAGCGGGCCGACGACGGGCCTGCCTTCCAGCGAAGACCACAGGCTCCGCGTCTCCTCGTCGAACATCAACTTGTTCGAGCGATACAGCAGCCCGCTGGTGCCGAACGTGAAGCGTCGTCCGTTCACGTCGCTGAGATACGGAATCACCGTCCCGCAGAGCGTGCAATAGACGATGGTGAGATCGAGTCCTCCCAGTCGATCGGTGGCCATCTCGTGCCAGGCCAGGATCCGCTTCGGGTAGGCACGCGCTTCGCCGTTCACTTCGACGCCGAACACGACGTGACCGTCGCGGAGCCACTTCGCGGCCGTGGCGGTGATCGTTCGGGGCGAGCGGAGGGGAGGAATGCCGTTGACGCGAACGCCACCCCAGTCGATCTCGTCGAGCCGAATCGCGCTCTTGACGCGCTCGGGGAAGAACGTCTCGAACGCCGGGTCGATCTGGCCGTAGAGGGCCGCCTTGAACGCCGCGTAGTCGGGATGAGGCGCATACGGGCGCGCCCACAGCCATTGCTGCCCGGCGAGGAGGTCGTCGCCGAATCGCCGGCCGGTCTGCTGTTCCAGAAACGCAATGATCCGGCGGCGGGTATCCGCCCCTCGTGGTTGGAGGTTCGCGGGGGCGAAGTCGAACCGGCCGGCGAAGGGAGCGGACCCTGAATCCGGGTCGGCGTCCCGACCGGGTGTCGGTTGTTCATCGCGCAACGCGTCAGGACGCGGCGGCGGAAGCAGCCTCGCGACGTCGAGGAACATCGCGGCGTACCCATCGCGCCACCGGGCGGCGATGGCATCGAACGCCTCGCGGGCGGCCCGGCGATCCGAGCCGGCGGCTACCAGGAACAGCTGCCACGGGGGGTCGCCGGCAGGTGCCTGACCGGCAAGGGCCGTCGCCAGCAGCCCGATGGCCAGGACACCCGCTGCAAGAGTCGGCCGTGACGACACCGATCCTCGTGGCCTCACGCCCGATTGTACGCTGGCCGCCCGGGCGCCGCACGGTGGCGGCGCCCTGCCCGTCGGCCGGCTCGGAGCCGCCGAGTCCCCACCCACCCCAGGCGCCCGAACTCGCGGATTCCAGGCTGGGCTGGCCCGCAAGGCTCTGCTGGGGCCCTGAGGGCGCGAGAGGTGAGCTGTCCGCGGCTCCCGAGAGGACCCCGAACGCAGGCAGCGGGCCTCGAGCACTCCCGGCACCACGCGCCGTCACTGGCGCTGATAGCGAAGGATGATGTCCCCGGTGCTGTCGCCGAGGTAGCTGACCTTCGTGTCGCCCACGATCGTCATCGGGATCGAGGGAAGCGGGAACACGAAGTCGCTCGACAGGAGGATGCCGCCGGGCCGAAGCATCTTCGCGATGTTCGCGAGCGCGAGCGACTGCTCGAAGACGCCGTAGTACACCAGGACGTTGGTGGCCACGATGAGGTCGAAGCGTTCCCGTGCCGGCAGCTCGAGCCGCTCAAAGACGATATTCAGGTCCTCCGGCGTCACTGCCGACACCACGGCCGGCCGCACCTCCACGGCCTGGGTCTCGACAGCCCCAGCCTCCGGCGGCGGAGTGACCGAAGGCACCTCGCGACCGATCCTCTCGCCGAACCGTTTCCAGTACGCCACGAGGCGGGGGTTCCAAGGCAGATTCCCCGCCCTGGGCATCTGCAGGACGTAACCGTCCCCGGCACTGGCACGCGCCCTGGCGCCCATCACGTGCTGATGAATCCTCGGGCTCACGTCGAAGGTTGTCACACGCGGAGTCTCCAGGGAGAGGCCCAGGCGCAGCAACGAGTCGATCACCGCGAACGGCTGAATGGTCTGGGGTGGATAGAAGTCATACCCGCTATCCTTGTCGGTGAAGTCGAGACCCGGCCCGACGATGGCTACGCGGCGGACACTGCCGGGCGCGAGCACCTTCTCGGCCAGCGTGGCATCGAGCGCCGCCTCGATCGCAAAGTGGCTGAACGTGGAGCTGTCGGACGCGAGTCCTCGATCGCGGAACAGCGTCGACTGCCGGTCGGCCGAAGCGGCCTGATACGCCGCCAGCTCCTCGAGGCCACGCGCGATGAGCTTCTCGAGATGCGTCCTGATCTCCGCGCCCGCCGCCGAGCCGCTCACGGCCACTCCCGACCGCTCCAGCACGCTCCTCGCAAACTGCAGACGCTCGTTCGCACCTGGCGCCAGAATCCCGTTCACCAGGTCGCTGAGGCGCGCGGCGAACACGGCGTCGGCCGCGGCGCGGTCCAGCACCTTCAGGCGGTCCTGTGTCAGGCGAGGCTGCTTCGTGAACGAGGTTCCGAACCAGAAGACGTTGACGATGGAGTCCTCGTCGCCACGGGCCAGGCGGGAGCGTACCTCAGCGTCGCGACGCGCGGCCCAGCCGGGCCAGCGCTGCTCCCGCTGCGCCGGCGACCACACCCGAATCTCATCGGGCAGCAGTTCCTGACGCAACGACGTCAGAATCGGCTCCACCTCGGAGTATGGGATGCTGCCCCTGCCCGCCGCGCCGGACGCGACGCCCGCGCCCACGAGGACACCGAGCAGCGTCGCGCGCGTACGGGTCATATGGCCTCAGGCGAGGCAACAAGAGGCGCTGACACGGCTTGGCACTCACGATCCGAGTGGAAGGACGGCCAGGCACGTTCTTGCACTCGTGGCTCCGTTGCTCCTCCCCTGATGGCCGGCCGTGGGGTCGGGGCCCCCATCCTTGTCGTCGGATGAAGGCCCCTCGCTCCCCTTCGTCCCCCGTCGCGGTTGCACCGCGCCGGATCTACCAGTCGAACTGCCCGCCGAACTTGAAGAGCCGTCCGGCCAGAATCGCCGTCGGCTGACCCCACGTGCCACCGTAGGTGTTGTTCCGGGCCAACACGGTGTTGGCGTTGAAGATGTTGTACGCGTCGAAGTTCACCTGCACGCGTCCCCGGCCGAAGCGGAGGTTCTTGGTCAGGCGAACGTCGAGTTGGGTCAGGCGCTTCTCGAACAGGGTATTGGGAACCAGCAGAGGAACGCTGACCGTGCCGTTGCACACGGCGGCGCCCCGGCACTGTCCGAGGTTCCGCCCGAGTGACGGGGCGACCTGGGCGTTGACGAAGGTCGCGTTCGCTTGAATCGGAACGCCCGCCAGGTTCTGCAGCACGGCGCTCGCCTGCAGGCCCCAGAGCGGCAGCGGGTAGGCGCCATTGAGTTTGAACTGCGTCTGGCCCTCCCAGGGGTTCGTCACCTCGCAGAACCTGGTCTGGAGCGTGTCGACGATCGTGTCGCAGCTGTCGGTGACCGTAACGGCGGTGCTGATTCCACCGCCGACGAACCCTCCGCTGCCGAAGCGAGCGTTCATCTCGACGTCGATTCCCTGGAACACCTCGGTTCGATCGCCGAAATCCGATGCCAACACCACCAGGTTCGAGATCTGCCCGAACTTGGTCGGCGAGATGTCGGCGAGGCCGCAGACCTGGTTGCCCCCTCCGCCCGGCAGGCGCGCATCGGCCGGCGCCGTCACGCAGAAGGGGCTGGTATCAGCGGCCGTCACCAGCACGTTGTCGGTGGTGGTGAAGTTGCCGTACCAGGTTCGATAGTAGCCGGCGGCCAGCCCGACGCCGGGCCACAGTTCGTGCGACATCGAGACGGCACCCTGCCAGTTGTAGCCTCGCGTCTTCCAACCGTTCAGCGACGCGTCGGACCACGTGGTGGTGCGAACGACGGTACCGAAGGCGGCGTTGGACAGCGGCCCGAGCTCCGACGCCTGAGGAACGAAGTCGCGGTTGGCGTCTGCCCATGTCCGGCTCGCGTTCGTCGAAATCGTGAGCTGCGGATTGTTGGCCATGGCGATCGACGTCGAGTCGCCCTGGACGAAATGCCCGAGCGACACCTTCAACGCCGTCCTGCCGTCCCCGAAAAGGTCGTACGACGCACCCATCCGTGGCGAGACGTCCTTGTAGTTGGGCACGTCGTCGATGGCCGCGAAGTCGATGGCCGGCGTATACGGGCCCGCCGGCTTGCTCTGCGCAGGGTTCCATTCGTGCAGGTAGTCGAAGCGGAGACCCAGATTGAGCGTCAACCGATCGAGCGTCCACTGATCCTGCACGAACGCGCCGATTCTGGTGACCTTCTGATTCGCGTTGATCGGCGCCGCATAGTAGGTGATCGACTGCGGCACCGGCGCGATCGCCGGGTTGGGCTGGATGAACACGTACTGATAGGCCGGGTCCATCGTGTAGTACTGCGAGGAGCGGCCGTGGTACGTGGTGAGGCCGACCTTGAACGCGTGAGAGCCGGTGACGTACGAGAGCACCGCGCGATCGTTGAACTGAGGCCCTTCCATGTAGCTGATTCCAAGACACAACCCCATCCCTTCACGTGCCCCGTACACATACCCCGTGGACTGGTTCCGGACGCTGATCGCCCCCTTCGGCGCGCCCGTTGACGGGCGGCAGTCCAGCACGTTGTAGGAGTACGTCGCCCCGCCCTGCAGGAGCAGACGATTGGTCGGCGCGTAGGTCCACGTGCCCTGTGTCAGCGACGTGGGCCAGTTGATCACGTCCACCGTCGCCTCGGGTGCGCGGTTGGCATCGACGCTCAGGATGCAGTTGCAGTTGTACTGGGTGCTCTGCATGAAGGTGAACTTGTGCTTGGATGCAACCTGCCAGGTGATCCGCCCGGTCCAGTCTCTGTTCCAATAGGGCTTGTAGGCGGGCCTGTTGAGATCGGGCGTGTAGAACAGCGATTCGGGAGTCGCGTTGTAGTAGTTCCCCGTGGCGAACGTCGAGGCGCCCCAGTAGCGAGTCGTGCCGAAGAACCATACCTTGTCCTGCTGGATCGGACCACCGACGCTGCCGCCGATGTCATAGATCCGGCGGGTCGACGAACCGAACCGCAGCCCCCGTGCCCTGAGCGCATCGCTCAGGTTGTTGCTTTGGAGATCGCCGGTGGTGCCGCTCGTCGTGAAGTTGTAGGCAAAGTTGTTGCCGCCGTCCTTCGGCACCACGGACATCTGAACACCGCCGGTCTCGCTTTCTGCCGTCAGCCCGCCGGTCGTCAGGACGATCTCCTGTACGAGCGCCTGGCTCACCATCCAGTTGCGGTAGTACCCGCCCTGATAGCCCCAGGCCTGCTGGTAGATCATGCCGTCGACCATCATGCGCTGGTCCTGCTGGCGGTTGCCATGGATCATCATGGCCGAGGCCACCTCGCCCTGGTTGCCGCCCACGTCCTGCCCCACACCGACGCTCGCCTGCGTCATGCCGACCGTCATCGCCACGTAGCCCCCGATCGTCTTTCCAGTCGGGAGCGTGGCCAGCTTCTCGTTCGAAAGGACCGCCTGCGTCCGGACGTTCTGCACGTCGACGATCGGACTCGACCCGGCGACGGTCACCGTCTCCTCCAGCGTGCCGACCTTGAGCTCGGCGTTCACCGGAGCGGTGAACGCAGCGCTCAACTCGATCCCTTCCCGCTTGACCGTCCCGAAGCCCACCAGGGTGAAGGTCACCGAGTAGGTGCCAGGCCGGAGGTCGAGGATCTTGTACTGCCCTTCACCATCGGTCACCACCGTGCGAACCCGCTCGATCAGCGCCGGGCTCGAGGCTTCGACCGTCACGCCCGGGAGCACAGCGCCGGTCGTGTCCCTGACGACCCCCGCGATGTTCCCTGCCGCAAGCTGGGCCGAGGCGGTACTCGATGGCAGGGCAAGAACGGCAACTGCAAGCAGCGACGCACACCACTGTTTCCTCATAACCGCACTCCTCTCCTCCTTGGCCGGCACCCTCTGTTGGTCCACGTCAATCGAGCGGTTCGATCCGAATGAGCTGGGCAGTGTTCTTGTTGGGCAGCCAGATGGTGGCGCGCTCGGTCGCGTTGTCGGTCACGATCTTCCGGGCATCGTAGTAGACCGGCATCAGGTACTCGAGGATCTGCCCCGTCTTCGGGTCCAGACGCAGCAGGCGGTCGGTCCCGTGGCTCGACGCCCAGACGTTGCCGTGCTTGTCGGGGCGCGCGTTGTACGGGGAGCTGAACGGATGCTGCGTCGGGAACTCCTGAAACCGTTCTGCCCTGGTGTCGAACATCCCGATCTTGTCGCCGAAGAACTCGCCGAACCAGAAGCGGTCCTGGGCATCGATGTAGCCTCGGCGCGGGAATGCGTCCGGCGTCGGCGTCGGATAGAACGTCGCCACGCCCGTCTTCCCGTCGATCCGCGTGATCCCGGAGTTTCCGTAGCCGAACCGCCCGTAGTCGGGGAAGTACGCGTTGTCCTGCGAATCCCGGTCGACCATGTAGAGAGTGTGGGGACCGGTCAGCTGCGTGCGCCAGTCGAATTCATCGACCCTGCCGGTCGCGACGTCAAGCCTCAAAGCGGAGTGCGTCCAGACCGTCGTCGTGTTCGGGGCACGGAAGGGCGCCAGGAACGCACCGGCCGACCGCGGCAGATCGAAGGACCGCCAGGTGAGGCTGCGCGTATCGAACCGCGCCAGCTTCGGTCCCTGGACGTTGGCCCAGACACCACCGTCACGGTCTGCCTGGACGTCCATCAGGCCGACGACGCCGCCTTGCTGTGTGGAGTAGTTCGGCGCCGGATAGTCCGTGAACGTCGCCGTTTTCGGATCGAGCCTGCCCAGAAGGTCGTAGCCGGAATGGCCGTACCAGACGATGCCGCTGGCATCCACGTCCAGGTCGTGAATGACATTAGGCTGCTTCGGGATGTCGTACACCGTGATGATGGCGCGCGTGGCGCGTCCCGTGGGCCGCGGCAACGGGCGAAGTGGGTAGGCCCATGTCCCGCCCTGGCTCAGGTTGATGCTCGCCAGGTAGCTCGCCAGATCGCCGGCTGGATTGGTCCACCACGTGTCGGCCCCGGTCATGCCCCGCCACTTCTGCACCAGGACCGATCCCGAGTAATCCGGATGATAGCTGTTCATCCGCGCGATCACAGGCATCCATTGCTCGGCCGTGTAGCGCGTCCGCAGAACGCGCTCCAGCGTGTGACAGAAGTTGCAGTTGATGACCTGCCGCTGCATCGCCTTCTTCTGCTCGCGGGTACCGGTGGCGCTGATGATCCATTCCTGGCTGGTCAACTGGGCCGCCAGATCACGGGTCTTCCCGAGCTTCAGGTCCACCGTCGCCTGCCGATCCGCCTTCACGTCCGCGCGCGGCGATCCTTCGAGGTCGTACCCGGTGGCGCGGATCCGCAGGGCGTACTCGCCGGGCTGGAGGTGCGATCGTGGAAAGCAGTACCGCCCCTGCTCGTTGGTGGAAACGGTGACGGAGAAGGACGCCTCCTTCCGACGCGCCGTCACCAGGACGCCCTCGAGCCTTCCCTCCCCCTGGGCGGCGGCTACGCCGCACAGCGCGGGAGCGTCAGCCCCGGAGGCGTGAGGAGAGGGCGGCACGAGAAGCGATGCCGCAGCCGCAAGGGCCGCCATGACGCCGAGGCGAGCCTCTCTTCGCATCTGCTCGACCTCCGAAGGACGAACCACCGGGCAGGCCGAGTTCAGGCGGCGCCCGACATTGGAACGCGCTAGCGTACACCCGGGCAGTCGCACGGGCAAGGCTTCGCGAAACCCCGCCACGCTCCTCGTTCTACGGCTCCGTTCGGTTCGCTGCGCGGCACCGGCCGAGCCGTCTGACCGTCGAGCGCCCGGCAGTCGTACCACTGCAGCCGTCCGCCGTCGTTGAGGGGCCCGTTCAGGTCGAACTTCTCCCGCAGCTCGATCTACCACTGCGTGAGCACCGCGGAGGTGGTTTCAGCGCTGCCTCGGCGAACCAGCGGGGGAGGGGATCCTCGTACAACGCTCGATCTGCATTGCCAGGGAATCGGCCTCGCAATGGGCGGGAACGCGATTGGCCGCATGTGCCCGATCCACGCAACTGCCTGTGCACCAGGGGCTCGAATCGCGGTACTCGAATCGGCGAAGACCGCAAGAAAGGGGCTGCCGTTGCCGGCAGCCCTTTTTGTTCGTCTTCCGTCCCTTTGCAAACTCGATGCAAACTTGCAGGCAAAGGTGGTGCGCCCTGCAGGACTCGAACCTGCGGCCTCCTGGTTCGTAGCCAGACGCTCTATCCAGCTGAGCTAAGGGCGCGTATCGGGTTGGGTCCGCGCACGGTCGGGGCTCCGACGCCCGCGCGGAAACACTCACTATACCTCAGCCGAGCTCGTGCCCAGGCATCGTTGCAACCCGCGGTAGTGTCTGAATCATGCGTTGGCCAACGCATGATTCAGACACTACCCAAACCGCAGCGCGTCGATGTCCAGGGCGGCGACGAGCGCCCGGTCCAGCGCCTCCAGGCGTGCGGGGCCCAGGCGGTCCACCCATACTCCTCCAGGACATCAGTCGGCGTCTCAACGGACGAGCGCGCCCGCCGGGAGCGGGACACCCGCTAGAATCGGCCGATGGACTCCACCTTCCTCCTCGTCGGCGCCCTCGCGGCGTTCATCGGCGTCGGCTTCGGCGCCTTCGGCGCCCACGGCCTCGAAGGCCGCCTGTCCCCGGACATGCTGGCCACCTTCGAAGTCGGCGTCCGCTACCAGATGTACCACGCGCTCGCCGTCCTCCTCGTGGCGGTCGCAGCGGCGCGGATGAACGGCACGCTCGTTCGCGTGGCCGGCTGGCTCTTCACCACGGGCATCGTCCTCTTCTCCGGCAGCCTCTACGTGCTCACGCTGTCGGGCATCACCGCACTCGGGACGGTCACGCCGATCGGCGGCGTCGCCTTCCTCGCCGGCTGGGCCTGCCTCCTGGTGGCGGCCCTCCGCTGATCCGGGCACGGCCGGTCCCGAGACGTCCCCTTCACGGATCTGCACGGTTCGGCCGGACGGCCGATCCAAGCGCAACCACTGGTGCTACGATCCGGATCGCTCGGTTCGAAGGGGGGAACGGGTGCGCGCCATCATTCATTCTGCGGCCATCGCGACGCTGGGCGCGCTGGCGATCGTCGGCGCGGCCGCCACCGCCGCCGCGCAGTCCATCCAGGGCATCGAAATCAACCAGGCCATCGGCGCCCAGAAGGACGGGAACCTGAAGTTCGTCGCCGGCAAGGACACGGTCGTCCGCGCCATCATGGACGCGCCGGTCACCGTCGACCCGTCCGCGTCCAGCGCCCGAATCATTCGCAACGGCGAGCCGATCGCCACGCTCGCGCCGAGGAGCACGGCTGCCGCCGGCTCGATCGTCGACTTTCTCTGCCCGACCCGGAGCGCGTGCGGCAACTGGGCGGCCGGCAGCTACGAGTTCGACGTCACGGTCAACGGCGCCAACCGCTCGACCGCCGGCACGGCCTACGTCTTCCACGAACGGGGACAGCTGCGCGTCCTCGCCCTGCCGGTCAGGACCAACTACGCGGGCACGATCCTCTCGGTCCAGGGCGACGCGTGGAAGTCGCTCTGGGAGTTCACGCGCAACGTCTACCCGATCGCTCCCGACAAGTTCAAGTGGACGACCCGTCAGGAGCTCGACGCGTCGGCGTTCGACGTCGAGACCGATGAGGGCAAGCGCGGCGTGTGGGAGGCGCTCGCCAACCTGAACCCGCCGCGGTGCGCCGCCGACAAGACGGAAGAAGGCTGCTTCGACAAGATCATCGGCTTCATCCCGGCGCGGTACGGGACCTACCCGACCGGCACGGGTCAGGGCTACACGTTCGGGTCGCCGGCCAACATCGCCGTCGCGAGCGACGAGGACGCCGCGGCCACGGTGGCCCACGAGATCGCGCACAACTTCGGCATCGGCGACGCCTACAACGGCGGCAGCTTCGCCTGCCGGGCCAACCCCACGCCCGACGCATTCTCCGGCTCGGACTTCGACACGCAGCAGCCGGTGCAGTGCACGGCCGGTCGCGTCGCGCTCGAAGGCGTCAGCGGCACGCTGGTGCCGGCGACCCACCATCCGTACGAAGTCGGCGGCCGGGGCGCGCTCGGCAACGTCGCCGAATTCATGGGGTCTGGCGGGCTCCAGGCACAGTTCTGGGCCTCGCAGGACACGTGGGACTGGATCTTCGATCGTCTGCTGCCTCCGGCAGCTCCCGCCCCGGCGGCCGCACAGCCGCTGATGACGGGTCCACTGCACCGCACGATCGAGTTCGAAGGCTACATCCGCCGCAACGCCCTCTCGACAGCCGACGTGACGCTGGCGCCGTGGCAGTCCTTCATGGACGACGACGTCGTGCCGGACACCACGGGGCCGTTCATGGTCGCCGCCGTGAACGGCGCGGGCCAGCGCCTCGCGTCCTCGGCCTTCACGCCGGTGTTCGACTTCCCCGGCGGCAAGGGCGAGCCGGCGACGCACCTCGACCTCGCGCCGTTCGAGGGCGCCATCCGCTTCCCGGAAGGCACGACGGCCTTCCGGATCATCCGGAACGATCAGGTGCTTCGCGAAGCGCAGATCAGCGCGAACGCACCGTCGGTGAGCGGCGTCTCGCTCGGCGTCGGCACGGTCTTCAACGGCGTCACCTCGATCTCCTGGACGGCGACCGATGCCGACGGCGACGCGCTGTGGTATTCGGTCGAGTACAACCCGGACGTGACGAACCCGGCGTTCGACTACGAGATCCTGGCGACGGACCTCCGGACGCCGAACCTCGTGGACGACTTCGCCGACATCCCCGGCGGCGCGCGCGCGAAGATCCGCATCGGCGCCAGCGACGGCTTCAACACGACGTACGCGGAAAGCGCCGAGTTCCAGGTGCCGTTCAAGCCGCCCGTGGTGGCCATCGAGCCGCTCGCGCAGACGACGATTCCGGCGGGCGAAGAACTGCTGCTCGAGGCGGACGCCTGGGATCTGCAGGACGACCTGCTGCCGGACGCGGCGCTGGTCTGGACCTCGAACGTCTCCGGAGCGCTCGGCACCGGCGAGGTGCTCGTGGTGTACGACCTGCCGGCCGGCCAGCACGTCATCACGCTCACCGCCACCAACAGCGCCGGGCTGACCGCCTCTTCCACGGTGACCGTCACCGTCAGCCCCTGAGGGCGTCGACGACAAGGACGGCCCGTTCACGTCCTGCGCGCCGGAACCGCCGGCATCTGCCGCACGGCCGCGTGGACGAACTTCGCGCGCACGGGCGACCCGAGCGCACCGGATCTCTTCCCGCGCCGGCCGGCGTTCGACACGCGATCCGCGCCGGTGTGCGGAACCCGGGCGCTCAGTGGTCGCGCAGGGTACTGGGCTCATGACGACCGCCGGCGTTCGGCGGCGACGGTCCCGACCGCATCGACGTCGTGCTGACCGCGCGCGGACTCGACCCCTTCGCGGCCGAGCACGAGCGGTCAGTCGTGCACCGGGCCGACGGCGTCGAGCTCCGCGTGCTGCCGCCCGACCGGATCATCGCCGCCAGGCGCGCGACGAACCGGCCCAAGGACCTCGCGCAGTTGCCGGCCCTGGAAGCCGCCCTGCCGGCGAAACGGGAGCGCGGCTGAGCTACACGGGGTCTGCGGCGCCCAGGTGGACGCGCCGCTCGACTTCATCGAACCCCCTGGCCGCGCCGGGTTCCGGCCAGGCCAGCGCCGCCACGATCGCGACGAGGAACGCGAGGGGAATCGACACGATGCCGGGATTGCGGAGCGGGAACACCGCGGCGGCGTTCCCCAGGATGTCCACCTGGATCGCCGGAGACAGATAGATCAGCAGCAGGCTCGTCCCGGTGCCGGTCAGCATGCTCAGGTACGCCGCGCGCGTGGTGAACGCGCGCCAGAAGACCGACAGCAGCAGCGCCGGGAAGTTGGCGCTGGCCGCGATCGCGAACGCCAGGCCCACCATGTAAGCCACGTTCTGGCCCTCGAACAGGATCCCGAGCACGATGGCCAGCACGCCGAGGAGGGCCGAGGAGACCCGCGCGACCTGCAGCTGTTCCCGCTGAGACACCTCGCCGCTCCGCGCCACGTTCACCCAGAGATCGTGCGAGAGCGTGGCGGCGCCGGCCAGCGTCAGCCCCGCCACGACGGCGAGGATGGTGGCGAAGGCCACCGCCGAGATGAAGCCCAGGAACCCGGCGCCACCGGACGCTTCGGCCAGGAGCAGCGCCGCCATGTTGCCGCCGGCGTCCACGCCGCGGATCGCGTCCTGGCCCACGATCACCATCGCGCCGAAGCCGAGGACGAACGTCAGCAGGTAGAAGATCCCGATGAACGCGGTCGCGTAGGAGACCGACGACCGGGCGGTGCGGGCGTCGGGCACGGTGTAGAACCGCATGAGGATGTGCGGCAGCCCGGCGGTGCCGAGCATCAGCGCGAGCCCGAGCGACACGGCGTCCACGGGATCGGACACCAGCCCGCCCGGCGCCAGGACGCCGCCGCCGTACCGCTCGGCCGCCGCTTCGAACAGCATCAGCGGGTTGAAGTCGAACGGCACGAGCGCCAGCACCGCGAGCAGGAACGCGCCGAGCAGCAGGAGCACCGCCTTGACGATCTGGACCCACGTGGTCGCGATCATCCCGCCGAACAGCACGTAGGTCAGCATCACCACGCCGACGACCGCCACGGCGAAGTCGTAGGAAAGCCCGAAGAGGAGCCGGATCAGGTTTCCGGCGCCCACCATCTGCGCGATCAGGTAGAACGCCACAACGGCCAGCGACCCCATCGCCCCGGCGACGCGCACCGGCTTCTGGCGCAGCCGGAACGCCACGACGTCGGCGAACGTGTAGCGCCCCAGGTTGCGCAGCGGCTCGGCGATCAGGAACATCACGACGGGCCAGCCGACCAGAAACCCGATCGAGTAGATGAGCCCGTCGAAGCCGGAGAGGGCCACCAGGCCGGCGATGCCGAGGAAGCTCGCCGCGCTCATGTAGTCGCCGGCCAGCGCCAGGCCGTTCTGGAACCCGGTGACGCTGCGCCCGGCGGCGTAGAAGTGCTCGGCGTCGCGCGTCCGCCGCGCGGCCAGGTACGTGATGCCGAGCGACAGCGCGATGAAGACGAAGAAGCCGGCGATGGCGATCGGGTTGGGCTCGCCCAGGCTGCTCGTCACGCCCCCGGTCACGACCGCCCCCGGAGGGCGGCGACCGCACGGTCGTAATGCGTGTTGGCCCAGCGAACGTAGATCCAGATCAGCACCCACGCAGCCACGATCACCAGCGCGCCGAGCAGCATGCCGAGGCTGAGCCCAGGGCCGAGCAGCGTGCCGAGCAGCGGCTTGCCGAAGGCGACGAGCAGGATGAAGCCGAAGTACAGCGCCATCATCGTGGCGGTGAGCCCGACGGCCATGCGCCAGCGGGCGGCGTCGAGGTGCTTCAGATCGTCGGAGGCGGCCATGACTGCTGGAGTATAGTCCAGCGAGCCCCTCCCGGCCGGCCAGCGATGGATAATCGTCCCGTGAGCGTCGACGCCCACAAGGCGGATGCCCCGGCCCGGGTCGGCTGCTTCGTCCTGACGATCAGCGACACGCGTACCCAAGCGACCGACACCGCCGGACGCGCCATCCGCGAACTGCTGGGCACCGCCGGGCACGTGGTCACGGGGCACCGGATCGTGCGCGACGATCCCGCCGCCGTGGCGGGGTGTGTTCGACAGGCGGCGTCGGACCCGGAGGTGCAGATCGTCATCACGACCGGCGGCACTGGCATCACCGCGCGCGACGGCACGTACGAGGCGGTCAGCGGGCTGCTCGACAAGCGGCTGGACGGGTTCGGCGAGCTGTTCCGGATGCTGAGCTACCGCGACATCGGCCCGGCCGCCATGATGAGCCGGGCGGTGGCCGGGACGATCGGCCGCACGGCGGTATTCGCACTGCCAGGGTCCGAGCAGGCGGTGCGGCTGGCGATGACGGAGCTGATGCTCCCCGAGCTGGGGCACGTGGCGCAGCAACTGGCACGATAGAAGGCGCCGGCGGCCCCGGGCCGGCTGGAGCTGGCCCCTGCGGGGCCTGGACACACTTCAGGCGACGGTTGGTGCATGCGTCCATTCGGCAACGTCATCCCGCTCGACGAGGCTCGGTCGATCATCGCCGCGCAGATCCGTCCGATCGACCGGCACGAGATCGTCCCCCTCCACGAAGCCACCGGTCGCGTGCTGGCGGGCGACGTCGTCGCCGCCGCAGACGTGCCGCCCTTCTCCCGGGCGGCGATGGACGGCTACGCCGTTCGCGCCGAGGACACCGCGGGCGCCGCGCGCGACCGCCCGGTGCTGCTGGCCTGCGTGGATCAGGTCTTCACCGGACAGATGCCGGGCCGCGCGGTCGGTCACGGCGAGTGCGTCGAGATCGCGACCGGTGCGCCGCTGCCGACGGGGGCGGACGCGGTGGTGATGGTGGAAGACACGTCGCGCGACGGCACGGGACCGGTGCAGGTGTTTGCGGCGGTCCAGCCGGCGCAGCACGTCGGTCGCCAGGGTGCGGACATCGCCGCCAGCCAGGTCGTGCTGCGCGACGGCACGCACCTCGCGCCCGCCCGGGTCGGGGTGCTCGCTGCCACCGGCGCTGCCGAGGTGCGGGTGTATGTCCGGCCGCGCGTGGCGATCCTCTCGACCGGCAACGAAGTCGCCAGCCCGGGGGCCCCGCTGGAGCCGGGTCAGATCTACGACGTCAATCGCTTCACGCTGACCGCCATCGCCTGGACACACGGCGGCAGGCCCGAGCCGCACCACACCGTCGGCGACGACATCGACGCGCTGGCGGAAGCGATCGACGCGTGCCTCGACGCCGACATGCTCGTGTTTTCGGGCGGCAGCTCGGTGGGTGAACGGGACCTGATGCTGGACGCGCTCGCGCGGCGCGGCCGGGTGCTGTTCCACGGCCTCGCCCTGAAGCCGGGCAAGCCGACGGCGTTCGGCCTGGTCGGAGGGAAGCCGTTCTTCGGCATGCCCGGCTACCCGACGTCGTGCCTGTCGAACGGCTACATCCTGCTGGCACCGGCGATCCGTGCGATGGCTCGCCTGCCTCCCCAGCGCGCGGCCACCGTTCGTGCGCCGCTTGGCGCACGCCTCGTTTCCCCGGCGGGACGCCATCAGATCTACACGGTGGCGCTCGTGGACGGCGCCGCGATGCCCGCGTTCAAGGCATCGGGCGACATCACGAGCATGTCGCAGGCGGACGGCTACATCGAGATCCCGATGGACGTCGAGGTGCTGGACGCAGGGACCGTCGTGGAGGTCACGCTGTTCTGATCCGCCTTCGCCGCTTCGCGGCTGCGGCGAGACGTCGGGGGGGTGGGAATGACGCGGGCGGCGCTGGCACTCGGACTCGGTGTCTGGCTGACGGTCGCGGCAACAGCGCGCGCGGCGCTCGAGATCTACTTCATCGACGTCGAGGGCGGCCAGGCCACGCTCGTCATCACGCCGGCCGGCGAGACGCTCCTGGCCGACGCCGGGTACGGCGGACGCGTCGGCAGCCGCGACGCCGACCGGATCCTGGCCGCCGCAGCCGCTGCCGGCGTCACGCGGATCGACTACCTCCTCGTCACACACTTCCACCCCGACCACGCGGGTGGTGTGGCCCAGCTCGACGGCCGCATCCCGATCGACACCTTCATCGACTACGGCACGCCGCTTGGCGAGGACCGGATGGCCATCGGGACGTTCCGGAGCTACGAGCCGGTCCGGCTTCGCGGGCGGCACCTTGTGCCCGCGCCCGGAGACCGCCTGCCCCTGGCCGGCGTCGAAGCGCGCGTCGTGAGCAGCGGAGGCGCGGTGCTGACCGAACCGCTCCCGGGCGGCGGCAACACACCGGCAGGCTGTGATGCCGTCGAAGACACCCCGCCTGACGGCACCGAGAACTACCGCTCGATCGGCGTGATGCTGACCCTGGGATCGTTCCGTTTCCTGAACCTGGGCGACCTGAGCGGGAACACGCTGGCCAGCCTGGTGTGTCCGTCGAACCTGCTCGGCACGGCTTCCGTGTACCTGATCGCGCACCACGGCGACTACGACTCCAACCTGCCCGCGCTGTACGACGCCGTTCGGCCGCGCGTGGCCATCATGAACAACGGCGTCCGGAAGGGTGGAGCACCGGAGGCGTTCGCGACCGTGCGCCAGTCAGCCGTGGAAGACCTGTGGCAGCTCCACTTCTCTCGCAACGAGGGCGTCGTCAACGCGCCGGACGATTTCATCGCCAACGTGGATGACGGCTCGTCCGCGTGGTGGCTGCGGCTGACGGCCCGGGAGGACGGCAGCTTCCGCATCGTCAACAGCCGGACGGGGTTCTCGAGGGACTACGCCGGAACGGAGCCCGGGCCGGCTGCCTCCGGCTCCGCTCAGGCCGGAAGAGCCGGCCCCACAGGCCGCAGGACCGACCCCCGCCTTCAACAAGGCTACGGCGAGGGCTTGGCGCCGCCTCTGAGCTGTAGTACGGTGCGCGGCCATGAGCATGATCGCCGCGCTGGCCCTCGCTTTCTTCGGTCTGGCTTCCCCTGCCGCGGCGCAGCTCGTCGCTGCCAAGGAAGGGCCGGTCGTCTTCGGCCACTACCACCTGCGCGTCACGAGCACCGATGCGCACCAGAAGTTCTGGGGCGGAGCGCTCGGGGGACGGGCGATGACGCTCGGGCCGTCTCAGGGGATCGCATTCCCCAACGTCTTCGTGCTGCTGCAGCAGGGCCCTCCGGAGCAGAAGACCACCACGGTTGACCACATCGCGTTCCAGGTGTCCGGGCTGCCGGCCATCGTCCAGCGCCTCAGGGCCGGCGGCTATGCACTCACGACACGGGCGGACGTCAACCGGATGTACCGGGTCGAGGACGACATCGCCGACGTGACGGGAGAACGGATGAGTGTCGCGTTCGTCACCGGTCCGGACGGCGTGAAAGTGGAGCTGATCGAGCGGCGGAACGCCGCGCGGGAGCCCGTGGCGCCCGCGCACCAGATGGGGCTCGACCACGTGCACTTCACGGCGCAGGACTTCACGGCCATGAAGCAGTGGTACATGAATGCGACCGGCGCCACGATCGGCAATCAGACGTATCTGTACAAGAGCCTCGACCTGCCCGGCCTGCCCTCCGTCCTGCAGTTCTCGCGCCTGGAACGGGCCGCGTTCGAGCTGACCGGCAGCCCCGGTCCCAACAGCAGTCCGCCGGTCCCCGCCGGGACGCGCGGGAGCGTGGTCGATCACATCGGGTTCGAGGTGAAGGGGCTCGAGGCATTCTCCAGGGAGATGGAGACGAAGGGCATCACGCTCGACGTGCCGTACCGCCGCGTGCCGGCCGTGGGCATCGGCGTCGCTTTCGTCAGTGACCCCTGGGGGACGTACATCGAGCTGACCGACGGGCTCGCCGCCCTGCCCTGACCAGCGTCGTCGTCAGCGTCTGCCAATCCGCCGCTGCCACTCCGGCTCCAGGACGTCGGCGGTGTGCAGATCGAAGGCGCCGGCCGCCCTGGGGTAGCTCCCGCGGAACTCGGCGTGGCAGCGGTAGCACACGGTGATGTCCTTCAGCCGGGTGTAGATCACCAGGTCGATCAGCACGGCCGCGGCCAGCACGCTGTAGGCGATGAGATCCAGGTTGAAGAAGTAGAAGACCCCGCTGACCAGTGCCCCTGTCACGACGAACGCGAGGCCCATGCGCGGGTCGAAATCGCGCCGCACGTAGAAGTCTGGCCCGTCGCACACCGGACAGACGTCCACGGCGGTATCCGCCTGCAGCGCGGCGCTGACCTTCAACGGAATGCCGCGGCCGCACTTGCCACAGCGGATCGCGCCTGGCGCCTCGGCAGATTCGAACGGCAGCGAGGCGTCGCACTCCGGGCACCGCACGGTGACGCGGACCCCCTCCTTCGACTCGCTCGGGGGACGTTCGATCGGCCGGGACACGATGCCTCTCGCTCGCTCAGGACACGGTCGCCTGGCTCAGACGGCCAGGCCCGTCGAGAGCAGCAGGTAGCCGGCCAGCACTTCGCCCACGATCACGGTGAAGAAGTCCACATACAGGATGCCGGTGGCAGACTGGGTCGACCGGATCTTGGCCGTCTCCCAGGTGAGGTAGCCCAGCACGGCAGGCGCCGCGAGCCCGAAGAGCACGCGCTGCCAGAAGAACACGCCGTCGATCGACCGGATGTACCCGCCCACCGTCCGCCCGCCGGGCAGCAGTTCGGGAAGCGCCAGCAGCAGCGCCAGGCCCACGACGACGATCCGCACGACCAGCGTGGCCATGTGCACGGCGACGGCGCGCTGGAGGTGGCGGACCTCCATGGACGGAATCACGAGGTACCAGTGGCCCAGCACCATCGCCGTACACGCGCCGCCGAGGAGCGCAACGGAACTGAGCGCGCTGAGCGCCGCCACACCGCTCCCGGCGACCGATACCGCGCTGAGGCCGTGCAGGGCGGCGGCCGCTGCGCCGGCCAGCGTGGCGAGCATCGCCAGCGGACGCCGCAACCGGGTGAAGACGCGGCCGGCCGTCACCCAGTAGGCGGTGAGCGCAGCCAGCGCCACACCGAGCGTGGCGGTGCTGGCCGAGGTGACGACGGCCGAGCCGACGGGCCTGAGCGCCAGCGCGCCGGCCAGCAGCAGCGCCGCCGTGCCGGCGTTGAAGCGGAAGAACTTGAGGCCCGCTTCCTTCGAGACGAGCAGCAGGGTGAAGGCGATGCCGACGCCGAGGTGCGCGAGGAAGAGATAGGCGACGGCAGACACGGAGATCGAAGCGACGGATACAGCCAGCTACAGCTGGCCCCTGCTCACGGAGAGCCTGCAACTCCACCTCGACGCGGCGGAGGAGAACCCGGCGACTGACGGCGACATCGACACTTGTGGGGGCCGGTTGCAACTGGCCCGGCCAGGCGAACCCGTGCCTATCCGCCGTACGCCCTGGCCACGGCGGCCCAGTTGACCACGTTCCACCACGCAGTGATGTAGTCGGGCCGGCGGTTCTGGTACTTCAGGTAGTAGGCGTGCTCCCAGACGTCCAGTCCGAGGATCGCCGTCTTCCCCTCCATCAGGGGGTTGTCCTGGTTCGGCGTGCTGGTGATCGAGAGCATCCCGCCGTCGTTGACCAGCCACACCCAGCCGCTGCCGAAGCGGCCCGCGCCGGCCTTGCCCCACTGCTCCTTGAACGCATCGAAGCTGCCGAACGCCGTGTCGATCGCCCTGGCCAGCGCGCCCGTGGGTGCGCCACCGGCGTTGGGGGCCATCCAGGTCCAGAACATGCTGTGGTTCCAGTGGCCGCCGCCGTTGTTGCGGACAGCCGTGCGGATCGCCTCGGGCACGGTGTTGATGCCGCGGCAGAGGTCCTCGACGCTCTTCGGCTGGAGCTCGGGCGCCTTCTCGAGCGCGGCGTTCAGGTTGTTCACGTACGCCTGATGATGCTTCCCGTGATGGATCTGCATCGTCTGGGCGTCGATGTGCGGCTCCAGCGCCGCGGCGTCATAGGGGAGCCTGGGGAGTTCGTGGGCCATGCGTCCTCCTGAGTGCGATAGAAACAGTGCAGCCGGGGATCGTACTCAGAACCGGCGGTCAAAGACAAATCGGCGCCGCCTCCGCGCGTTCCCGCTGCGGCGCGGCTATCGAATCGAGAGCATCCGGTCGAGCGCTACCCGGTTCCAGTGCTTCTGTTCGGCAGGCACCTGGATCCGGTTGTGGACGCGGCCTTCCACGAGCTCTTCCAGGATCCACAGCAGGTGGTTCGGCGACACGCGGAACATCGTGGAGCAGAGGCAGCCCATCTGATCGAGCGACAGCACCGTGTGCGTCTCCCGAAGCTCGTGCGCCAGCCGGTTGACGAGGTGGATCTCGGTGCCGACGGCCCAGGCGGACCCGGCGGGACTCTGCTTCACCTGCCGGATGATGTACTCCGTGCTGCCGCTGTCGTCGGCGGCCTGCACGACGTCCCAGGGCACCTCCGGGTGCACGATGACGCGGATGCCGGGGTGCGCGCGGCGCAGCGCCTCGATCTGGGCCGCGGTGAAGCGCGTGTGGACCGAGCAGTGCCCCTTCCAGAGGATCATGCGCGCTCGCTGCACCTCGTCGGGATCGAGCCCGCCGAAGATCGCGTCCGGATCCCAGACGACCATCTCGTCGAGCGGAATCCCCATCTTGTAGGCGGTGTTGCGGCCGAGGTGCTGATCCGGCAGGAACAGGATCTTCCCGCCCCGCTCGAACGCCCACCGCAGGGAAGCCGCCGCGTTCGACGAGGTGCACACCGTGCCGCCCTGCTCGCCGACGAACGCCTTGATGGAGGCGGCCGAGTTGATGTACGTCACCGGCACCACGTCGCGGACGCCCATCTGCTGCAGCTCTTCCCAGCAGGTCTCGAGCTGATCCGGAGCGGCCATGTCGGCCATCGAGCAGCCTGCCGCCAGATCCGGGAGGATCACCTGCTGGTGGTCCGCGGCGAGCACGTCGGCGCTCTCCGCCATGAAGTGCACGCCGCAGAAGACGATGACGCCCGCTTCCGGATGCTGCGAGATCTGGCGGGCCAGCCTGAAGGAGTCGCCGGTGTAGTCCGCGAAGCGGATGACCTCGTCCCGCTGGTAGTGGTGCCCCAGGATGACGAGCCGGGCACCGAGCGTGGCCCGGGCCAGCGCGATCCGCTCGGCCATCTCCTCGTCGGGCAGACCGAGATAGCGCTCGGGGAGCGGCTGGCGCTCGCCGAGGCTCTGCTTCTCGAAGTCCGTCAGTACCGTGAGAAAGGAGGCAGCCATCCTGTGCCACAACCGCGTAGGGGAATTATAGCGTCCGCGTCAGAGGGCCGCGGGCGCCGCGGCTGGTGTCGCGTCCACGACGCGATAGAGCGTGTCGCGCTCGAGCGGCTCGCGCCCCGCCTGCCGGACCAGACGTGAGATCTCGGCCGTCGTCATCGCCTGCGGCGTGTCCGATCCGGCCATGTGGTAGATCTTCTCCTCCTGCACGGTGCCGTCCAGGTCGTCGGCGCCGAACCAGAGCGCCATCTGCGCCACGTCCACACCGGTGGCGATCCAGAACGCCTTCACGTGCGGGATGTTGTCGAGCATGAGCCGGGCGACTGCGTGGACGCGCAGCGTGTCCGCGGCCGTCGGCGCCGGCAGCTTCCGCATCTGGTTGTTGTCGGGATGAAACGCCAGCGGGATGAACGCCTGGAAGCCGCCCGTCTCGTCCTGCAGCGCGCGGCACCGCAGCATGTGGTCCACGCGCTCTTCCATCGTTTCGATGTGGCCGTAGAGCATGGTCACGTTCGTGCGGAGGCCGAGCCGGTGCGCGGCGCGATGGATGTCGAGGTACCGATCCGTCCCGCACTTGTCGTGGCAGATCTTGCGCCGCACGCGCTCTGCGAAGATCTCGGCGCCGCCGCCGGGGAGTGAATCGAGCCCCGCGGCGATCAGCTCGCGGAGGACCTGCTCGTCCGACATGTCGTACAGATCGGCGAAGAACGCGATCTCCACCGCCGTGAAGCACTTCAGGTGGATGTCGGGCCGGATGCGCTTGAACCCGCGCAGCAGGTCCGTGTAGTAGCTGAACGGCAGGTCGGGGTGCAGGCCGTTCACGATGTGCACCTCGGTCAGCGGCTGGTGCGCGCGCGCGCGGAGCTTGTCCCACGCCTCCTCGAGCGACAGCGTGTAGGCGCCGGGATCGCCGGGCCGCAGGCGCGCGAAGGAGCAGAACAGGCAGCTGGCCACGCAGACGTTGGTGGCCTCGAGCCGCAGGTTGTAGTTGAAGAAGGCGCGGGCGCCGTGGCGCGCCTCGCGCTCGCGGTTGGCCAGCGCGCCGAGCGCGAGCAGATCGCGACACGCGAAGAGCCGGATGCCGTCTTCGAGCGAAAGTCGCTCCCCAGCCCGCCGCTTCTCGTCGATCGCCCTCAGCCCTGCGTCGGCCAGCCGCTCGGTCATGCGCACAAGCTCTGAATTCTATAGTGGTATACTCACGCTCACAATCGACACTGCCCGGGCGCAGGGGAAGTGGGTGCGAAGCCCACACGGTCCCGCCACTGTGAGCGGAGCAATCCGCGAGTCAGGCTACCTGCACCGGTGCCTTGTCCGTTTCGCTGGCGCGTCGGACGCCGGGAGGACGGCATGCCCCGCAGGGCTTCACGCCACCTCACACGTCTCCATACGGATCGGGCGAGGTGTCCGCCGGGCGCCGGGCGCGTCATACCCGCCAGGGAACCGTACCGTGCTGCGTCTTGCTGATGTCTCGTTTGCCTACGCGACGTTCGATCTCCGGAGCGTGTCGGTGGAGGTGTCGCGTGGCGCGTTCGTCGGCCTGATCGGACCCAACGGCTGCGGCAAGACGACGCTGCTCAGGCTGATGGCGGGCGTCGTCACACCGGCCACCGGCACGGTCAGCCTGGACGGCGAGCCGCTGGCCTCGCTCCCGCGCCGACGGATTGCGCAGCGGATTGCGATGGTGCCGCAGGAGACGCACCCGGCGTTCGACTACACCGTGATCGAGATGGTCCTGATGGGACGCTACCCGCACCTCGGGCCCTTCGCGATGGAGGGCCCTGCCGATCTCGCGATCGCCGAGGAGGCGCTGGAGGCCACCGGCACCGCGCACCTGGCGGGGCGGGCCTACATGACGCTCAGCGGCGGGGAGAAGCAGCGCGTGATCATCGCGGGGGCGCTGGCGCAGTCAGCCGGCCTGCTGCTGCTCGACGAACCGACCGCGTCGCTCGACCTTGGCTACCAGCTCGAGGTCGCCTCGCTGCTCCGGCGGCTGAACCGCGAACGCGGCACGACGCTCGTGCTGGCCACGCACGACTTGAACCTCGCGGCCCGCCTCTGCGACCGCCTTGTGCTGCTGCGCGGGGGGCGTGTGCTGGCCGAGGGCCCGACCGACACCGTCCTGACCTCCGCCGCCGTCTGCGACCTCTACGGCGTGGACGCCGACGTCCGGTTCCACCCCGGTGCCGGCCATCTAGTGGTCACCCCTGTCGCCACCACAACGGGGGTCAGACCCGGGTCTGACCCGGGTCAGACCCGGGTCTGACCCCGGTACGCAGAAACTGCATTTCTGTGGGGAACTACAGCGTGCGCGGGCGGGTGGCGGCGACGGTCGCGGGCTTCGGAGGTCTGCTGCTGGTGGTCTGTCTCGTGGCGCCGCTCGTTGGCAGCACGCCCATCAGCCTGGCTCGGGCATTCGACCGGTCGATCCCGTACGCCGACAACGTGGACGCCCAGATCTTCTTCGTGGCGCGCCTGCCGCGCGTCGTCGCGGGCGCGCTGGTCGGCGCCGCGCTCGCAACGGCGGGCGCCGTCCTCCAGGCGCTGTTCAGGAACCCGCTGGCGGCGCCGGAGACGCTCGGCGTCTCGGCCGGAGCGGCGCTGGGGGCCATTCTCGCGATCACCTTCGCGTCCGAGGCGCGCTTCGGACCGCTGGCCCCGGTACCGCTCGCCAGCCTGGTGGGTGCCCTGTCCGCAATGACGGTCGTGTACCTGCTGGCCCGATCGACGCGACGGCCGCTCTCGACGTCGGTGCTGCTCCTGGCCGGCGTAGCGCTCAACGCCTTCATCTCCGCGATGATCCTCTTCGTGCAGTACCTGGCGGACTTCACGCAGACCTACCGCGCGGTCCGCTGGCTCATCGGCGATCTCGACGTGGGCGCGATGGGCCCCATCGTCGCGTCGCTGCCGGTCCTGCTCAGCGCCGCGCTGCTCATCCTGTGGCTGCCGTCCGCATTGAACCTGCTCAGCGTGGACGCCGATGCCGCTGCGGCGCGTGGGGTTCACGTGATCCGGGTCCAACGCATGGCGTTCGTGGGCGCCTCGCTGGCCACCGCGGCCGCGGTGTCCCTGTCCGGCCCGGTGGCGTTTGTCGGCATCATCGTGCCGCACCTCGTCCGGCTGGTCGTCGGCGTCGACCACCGCGTCGTGCTCCCGGCGGCGGCGCTCTTCGGGGCCACCTTCCTGGTGCTCTGCGATCTCGTGGCCCGGACGCTGCTCAACCCGGTGGAACTGCCGGTCGGCATCGTGACGGCCATCCTCGGCGGCCCGTTCTTCCTCTGGCTCCTGGTCCGAAAGCGATGACGTTGATCCTTCGCCGGCCCCTCCGCTCCTTCGTCCTGTCCCTGGCGATCCTGGCGGCGCTCGCCGTGCTCCGGACGGCGGGCTCGGCCCAGGCGCCCACCCGCATCATCTCGCTCGTGCCCGCGCTGACGGAAATACTGTTCGCGATCGGCGCCGGGTCCCAGGTGGTCGCCGTGAGCAGCTACGACGACTACCCGCCGGAGGTGCTCGGCCTGCCACGGGTCGGGGCGCTGCTCGATCCGAACACGGAGCGCATCCTGGCCCTGCGTCCCGACCTGGTACTCACGTACGGGTCCCAGGACGCGCTACAGGCACAGCTCGCGCGCGCGGGGATCTCCGTGTTCGACTACCGGCACGGCGGTCTGGCGGACATCACCCGCGAGATGCGCAGACTGGGAGCAGCCGCGGGAAGGACGGCGGACGCCGAGCGGGTCGCTACCGGACTGGAACAGCGCCTCGACGCCGTGCGCTCCCGTACACGAGGACGCGCGCGCCCGCGGACACTGCTAGTCATGGGCCGCGAGCCGGGGACGCTGCGCAACCTCAACGCCAGCGGCGGCGTGGGCTTCCTGCACGACGTCCTGGAGCTGGCAGGCGCCACGAACCTCTTCGCCGACGTGCCCCGACAGGCGGTCACGGTATCGAACGAGATGCTGTTGTCGCGCGCACCCGAAGTCATCATCGACCTGCGCTACGGCAACGCGCAGACGCCGGATCGCGACGCGTGGACGGCGGTGAGCTCGATACCGGCCGTGAAGCAGGGGCGCGTGTACGACCTGCACGGCGACCAGTTCGTCGTGCCGGGTCCCCGCATTGCCGACGCCGCCGAGGCGATGGCACGCGCGATCCATCCCGAGGCCTTCCCGTGAAGATCCTCCTCTCGTGGAGCAGCGGCAAGGACAGCGCCTGGGCGCTGCACGAGCTGAACCGGACGCACCCGGGCGCCGTGGCGGCGCTGCTGACGACGATCAACGAGGCGTACGACAGGGTCGCCATGCACGGCGTACGCGCGCAGATCCTGGAGGCTCAGGCCGAGCGCACCGGCCTGCCCCTGTGGCAGGTGCCGATTCCGGACCAGTGCACGAACGAGACGTACGAAGCGCGCATGCGTGACGTCTGTACCAGAGCCGTCGCCGAGGGCATCACGCACGTGGCGTTCGGCGACCTGTTCCTGGAAGACATCCGCGCCTACCGCGAGAAGCAGCTCGCAGGCACGGGCCTGACGCCGCTGTTCCCGCTCTGGCTGAAGCCGACGCGTGCGCTGGCCGAACAGATGATCGACGGCGGCCTCGAGGCTCGTCTGTCTGTCGTGGACACGCGCGTGCTCGATGCCTCGTTCGCCGGCCGTGCGTTCGACCGGACACTGCTGGCGGACCTGCCCGAGGGCGTGGACTGGTGTGGGGAGCAGGGCGAGTTCCACACCTGCGTCACGGCCGGACCGGTGTTCAGGGCATCGATTGCCGTCGACATTGGCGGGCGGAGAGACCAGCCGCCGTTCGTCTTCCGCGACATCGTGCCGGCGTCGCCATCGTGATCCCGGCCGGCGGTCTGTGACCACTCCCGGCTTGGACGGTATGACCTGTCACCGCGCTCTCGGACGGCCCGCAGGCCCCCAGGCGGAGTCCGGCGCTTCGGCCGGGAACGCAGCCTCTCGTACCCTGCCGCTGCCGCATCCACCAGGAGCTGGCTCGTTGCGACATCCGACGCACGGCACAAGACGCCAGTAGTGCCTCCAGCTACGAGAACGCGAGGACGGAAATCGGTGCGCTGAATCGCTCCGGTCGCGTTCCGGCTTCGCCCCGCGTCGGCCTTGCGCAATGCCTCCACGCGGCGACCTGCGTACCCTCCGAGAGCCTGTCACCAGGGGAGAAAGGGATCGTCCCCAGGCCCCGCGGCGGCGCCGCGATTGGCGCCTCCTCCTATCGGGTGCAGGCACCAACTACTGAGAGCCGATCCTGGAACCTCTTGCCTCTACAGATCGATCGTGATCTGATGCTGGGGCATGGAAGCGAAATTCGCTGACGCGCCTGACAAGTTGTGGTGCCGGATTGAGCCGATGCTGCCGGTGCCTCCGCCACGGCCCTGGGGTGGGCGGCCCCGCGTGCCCGACCGCGTGGTGCTCGCGGCCATCGTGTATCGCCTCCGCACGGGCTGCCCAGTGGAAGGCGTTGCCTGCGCAGTTCGAGTCGGGCTCGACGTGTGACGTACGCTTTCAGCAATGGGTCCGGGCCGGCGTGTTCGAGCGGATCCTCGCGCAGTGGGTCCAGTTCTACGATGCGCGGCGCGGCATCCCATGGACGTGGACGGCGTTGGCTAGCGCCATCGTGAAGGCGCCACACGGGGGGACCAGACCGGTCCCAATCCGACCGATCGGGCGAAATCCGGTGTCACACGGCACATTCTGACCGATGGCCGGGGCGTGCCCGTCGCTGCGTGTATGACCGGCGCGAACGTCCACGACAAGTGGTTGGTCGGCGAGGTGCTCGACCACGTGGTGGTCCGGGCGCCCCGCGGGCCACGACGCCCAACCCATCTCTGTCTCGACAAGGGGTACGACTACGCGGACGCTGAAGCCGCCCTCCGCGCCCGAGGCATCACGCCGTACACTCGCCGGCAAGGCGAGCCCCCGCCCGCGGGCTGCGCCCGCGGCGAGCCTCGCCGCTGGGTTGTGGAACGGACCAACCCGTGGCACGACCGGTTCCGGGGCTTGCTGATTCGTTGGGAACACAAGGGCGAGAATCACCTCGCCTTCGTGCATCTCTGATGCGCACTCATCGCCTGGCAGCAGGCATGGATCGGCTCCCAGGCAGAAAGCAATTCCTCGTGATTGCGAGTTCGTAACCATGACTCGAAGCGCATCTCACAAAGAGGCACACTGCCAAGCCTGCGGGACAACACGTCGCGCTGTGCTGCGGAGGGCCATCATTGTTCGTCCTGCGGTGGTGCAACTGATTCAGCGGGCGGTTGAACACTGGGACGAGAACGGCTGGATCTGCCTTGATGACCTCCAGAAATACCAGCATCAGTATGTGCAATCGCTCCTCGAAACCGAAAAGGGCGAACTGACCGAACTCGAACTCGAAGTCCTCAAGGGCTTGCGAGAACACGAGATCCTGGCCAGGAACCCAGAGGTGCATCTTGAGGCTGCACTCACCTTCGGTCAGCGGTTGGCAGACCGGATTGCGACCTTCGGGGGCAGTTGGCACTTCATTGTCGTATTCGCGGTGGTGTTGTTTGGCTGGATGTCTGTCAACTCGTATGTGCTGGTCGTGCGCCCGTTCGACCCGTATCCGTACATCCTCTTGAACCTGGTGCTCTCAACACTGGCGGCCCTACAGGCGCCGGTGATCATGATGAGTCAGAACCGCCAGGAGGCGCGGGATCGGTTACGCGCGATGCATGACTACCAAGTCAACCTCAAGGCCGAGCTGGAGATTCGGCAGCTGCACCAGAAAATAGACCATCTCCTTTCCCATCAATGGGAACGGCTGGTGGAGATCCAAGAGATTCAGATGGAACTCATCAACGAGGTGAGAGGCCGGCGCTAGAGCCATCTGCCTAACATTGGCGGCGTTGGGCCGACGAAACCACGAACCGAATCGACTGACCCGATTCGATTCTGTTGAAGCCGACGTGCGGCGTCGGTGGTGTTTCCTGAGCGAAACGCCACCCGATGGCAGGAGACCAACGTCGCGGCGAGCTGCTCCCGCAACGCGATCTCCAGCGCCTCTCCGATCTCCTTCTGAGCCGGGCTTCGATGTCCTGCGTGGCCGAAGTTCGAGCGACACGTGCGTCGCTGTGGGCTGCGGCCGGTGGTGACGTTCGAGAACTCTGTCGTCGAGCTCGGGAAGAGCAGGCCAGGTCCGGTCATCGCGTGGTGGCGCTCCCGGATCGACAGCAGAAGGAGCCGCAGTCGACATTGAACGGCTCGCCACGCGCTCTAGTCGTCGTCGCCGGCGCTCCGGAACGCCGCGCCGCCAGGGTCGCGCGCGATGGTGGAGACGATGGCCTGAATCTCGTCCGCCATCGTCGCCGGGCGCAGGCAGCAGTCGAGCACGCTCGGCAGCAGGCCCAGGCTGTTCAGGTACTGCACCACGCTGTGGCCGCAGTTCGGCACGATGACGATGCGGTGCAACAGACCGAGCTGCCGACCCAGCCGCGCCTTGTGGTCCTCGTCCTCGAACTCCCCGAACAGGATGCAGTACGGCACGTCGGCACGCAGCGTCAGGTCCCGGGCCGCGCGCTGGCGCAGGTGTCCCGGCACGAGCTTCTGCTTCGGCAGGCTCTGCGGGGCGATCGCCAGCACCCCTGCCACCTGATCGATCGCGGCGGCGAACCTCAGCGCGCCGTACCCGCCCATGCTGTTGCCCACGAGCACCTTCGGCCGGTCCGACAGCCCGTTGATCCGGGGCACGAGCTCGTCGAAGGCGGTCGTGTACCAGTCCCGGCACCGATCGGTCACGAAGAACTTCGGTGTGTCGCGCGCGCTCGTCCCCAGGAAGGACGACGCGAAGTCCATCAGGCTCAGCTTGCCGAACTTCTTCGCGCGTCCCGCAAACGCCACGATCTCGGGCCCGGGTCCCCCTGCCTGGCCGAAACGAACGATCGAGGCGGCCGGACTCTCGTACACGGTCCGGTCGGCGCCACCCGATCTGCCCTTCGCCTTCAGCGCATCGACACGGTCCGCGATCGTGCCGACGTTCGCGAAAGCGAACATCTCCGCATCGCCGAACCGCACGCCGAACGCCTGCTCGACGGACAACATCAGCGTGCCCTGCGCCAGCGAGTCCCACCCCTCCACGTCGGCTGCCACAGTCTCTCGGTGAACGGCCCCGGCGGGCAGATCGAACTGCCGGGCAACGATGGCGGCCAGCCGTGACATCGTGCCACCGGACGACGCACCAGGGCCTGGTCCGGAATCGTGTACGTCCGCCGCCAGATACTTCGTCTTGTTGCCGTCTCGGCTGACCTTGCCGCTCGTGGTCTTCACGAGCCAGCCGGGCTCGACGACCAGGCAACGGCTCACCTCGATGTTCGTCCGGTCGTACACCGCCTCGCGTATTTCACGGGCCAGGTCCCCGTCTGCCCGGTCGCCGGCGTCTCCGCTCCGCTCCGCGACGACGACAAGCGTCTCCGAGGCGAACCGCTCGTCGAAGACACCGAACGCCACGACCCGGCCGGGCCGCACCCCTGCGACCGCGCCAACGATGTCCTCCACCTCGTGTGCGTGCAGGTTGCGGCCGCCGACAATCAGCAGGTCGTCCTGCCGTCCGAGCACGTACAGCTGTCCGTCCTCCAGGAACGCGCGATCGCGGGTGTGGTACCACCCGTCCCTGACCCGCTCGCTCGTCGTCTGCGCGTCGTTGAAGTAGCCGTTGAACAGAAAGGCCCCCCTGAGGGCGATCTCTCCCACCTCGCCGTCCGGCACGCCGCGGCCATCCCTCAGGATGCGCACCTCGAGCCCAGCCAGCGGGCGGCCGGTGCTGAGCAGGCGCCTCGACTCGCGTCCCTCGTCCGGCCTCACCGCGACACCATCCTGCTGCAGCCGTTCGGTGTCGACCTTGAGCTCGCGCGTCTTCGCTCCGACCTCGGTCTGGCTCACGGCGAAGACGGTCTCGGCCATCGCGTAGCAGACCTGCAGCTGCTCCTCCCGAACCCCCAGTGGCGCGAACCGCTTGCGGAAGCGGCGGAACGTTTCCGACCGGCACGGCTCCGAGCAGTTGATGAACCCCCGCACGCGCGACAGATCCGCGGCGCACTCCGCCGGTACCGCCCGTACCAGGTGCTCGAACGCGAAGTTCGGCAGCCAGACGAAGTGCCCGTCGTAGCGGTCGATCGCGTCGAAGAGCGACCGGGGTCGCGCGGCCCAGTGGAACGGATCGAGGCTGGTGACGGTCTGCCCCAGCACGAGCGGCGACACGGCACACGCGATCAGCCCCATGTCGTGGTACAGCGGCAGCCACGACACGACGGGATCCTCCGCGCCCATCCGGAGCACGTCCGCATAGGTGCGGACCTGCGCGAGGATGGCTCGATGCGACAGCGCGACGCCCTTCTTGAGCGCGGTCGTGCCGGAACTGTGCTGCAGCAGCGCCACCGCATCCCCGTCCACGGCCACAGGGTCGAGAAGGCGGTGGTCGCCGCCGACGTCGTCCATGACGACGGTCCGCATCGCGGAACCGACGAGACCGTGCACACGCATCGCGGCTTCATGCTCTCGGGTCGAGATCAGCAGGCGCGCGCCGACCCGTTGCAGCAGCGCACGGTGCGCGGGCCAGTACACCGACGGGTGCTGTTTCGGAGATGGGCAGGGCATGAACGATGGCACCGCACCGGCCAGCATGGCGCCGAAGAAGGCTGGCGTCGCATCGACGTGATGCGGCAGGAAGAGGAGGACGACGTCACCGGCCCGTGCGCCGGCCTCGCGGTACGCGTGCGCGAACTGCCGGGCGCGCACGGCCAGGGCGCCGAACGTCAGCGCTGCGGGCTCCTGTGTCGGTGACGCGCCACCAGGCAGATGTCGCCAGAACACCGTGTCCGGCCGCTCGTCGGCGTGCCGCAGCAGGAACCCGGTGAGCGTGGGTGGGTGGGCGGGCGGCACCGACACCGCTCAGTCGGCGCCGAGCACGAGGCGTTCGATCTCCGGCGCGTCTGCGGTCGCAAGCGCGCGATACGCGGCCTCCTTCCGGTGATCGGCGAAGTCGAACGCGTAGGGCGTGAGGTACTGGAGCATCAGCAGCCGGCGGGGCCGGCCGTCTTCGGCCACACGGCTGCCGAAGTGAAAACACCGGCTGGTGTCGGTGAAGTCCACCGTCCCTGCCGGTCCCACCAGGGCCACGGCCCGGCCCGCGCCGACGAGCTCCGCGACGCGGTCGTCCGGCACACGGTAGCCCTCGGCGAAGTCGTACCCGGCCGCCTCGGCGAGGACATCCGACGTGGTGGCGTCCAGCAGCGTCAGCGGTCCCGAGCGCTCGTCCACATCGCCCAGGTGCACCCACACCTTGACCTGCGACGTGTCGGCGTTGTCCAGGTGCCAGAGCTGCGAGCTCTTCGGCGCCTTGGGATGGTGGGCCGAGTACCAGATGTCGATCTCGGTCAAGACGGGCACGACGCCCAGATACGCCGCGATCGGGTGCACGATGCGTGGATCGAGCGCGAACCGCATGTAGGGCGACTGGCGCTCGAACGCCGAAGGCGGCAGGAAGCCGCGAGCGATGAAGCTCTTCTCGCCGCTCTTCGAACGCAGGCCCTCGTGCCCGATCCCGTCGATCAGCGCATTGGCGTCCGCCAGCAACCCGGTGGTGAGGTCGGCAAGCTCGGCGGGTCCGACGCGCAGGAGCCCCCGGTCCCCGGGAATACCGAGGCCTCCGGGCGCCGCGGCCGCCTGTGCCAGACGCAGCCGCGGCTCGTCGCGTTCGCGAAGTGCCGCTCCCCGCGCGCCGGTGTACGCGCGCCGCGCGGCGACGGTCGTCTTCTTCACCGCGCGCCGCTCGAGCGCTTCCTGCCTGATCGCGTCTGCTCCCGCATTCATGGACACACCATGGTAGCAACGGCGGCGCGCTTCGTGGCCGGCGAACCATCCGGACGGCCCGGTCGGCGGGTCGCCCGTGCCTGCCTGTCCTCGGACGGACCGATGTCGCCACCCGTGGCGGGAGCCGCCAGGCTCAGGCGAGCAGGGTGCCGAAGGACCGGGCGACGAAGAAACCGTAGAAGATCGCCATCGCCACCAGCGCCCACCGGCGCCACAGCGGCGGGCGCACGTGAGCGGGCAGCAGGCGGGTATTGATCCACAGCAGATGCAGCGCGCCGATGACGAGCACCAAGCCTGCCATGTTGGCGCTGATCTGCAGAAGGATGATCGGCTGGGCGAGCCTGAGCGCCACGATGCCCCATGCGACGACGATGGCCAGGACGCTGTAATACACCACACGGACGTCGCCGCCGCGCCAGGCGCGCAGGCGGCCGCTCCCGGTCCAGAGCAGGTCGGTCATCGCGCGCACCATCCCCTCGAGCTGATCGAGCTGTGTCTTGAACAGCACCCACGCACCGAGGAAGGCGATCGCGCCGCCCAGCAGCGCGCCGCCGGTCCCCGTCATCGCTTCGGCGAGCGCCGCCGCGATGCCGAGACCCTGGATGTTGGTGCCACGCGGGAGGAACGTGACGTACAGCATGGCCGGCAGCATCATCCCGATGATTGCGCCCATGAAGAAGACGCCCCACTGGTCCGCCCGGACGATCAACCACCACCCCTGCCAGCGGCGCCTCGCGTCCGGGCCGTCCTCGAACATGAACCCGCTGTGGGCCAGATGCACCTTCTGGCCGCCAACCGCGCAGGGAATGTATCCGGCGCGCTGACCCATGCCGTAGCCACGATCACGCGCCCAGTTCGACAGGACGATGTTGGAGACACCGCCGGCGCCCGAATACGCGACGAGCGCCCCGAGCAGAAACAGATCCGTCCCTTCCGGGATCAGGTCGAACCTGCCCCGAGGCAGGTCGAAACCCACGAGCCCGGCCGCGCCAGCCGCCCACACGTCGCCGGGCACGAACAGGAGCGCCAGCACGAGAAAGCTGGAGAGGATGGCGATCACGAGCACCCAGTTGAGGAACTCGAGCGTCCGCTCGATCCTGCGGCCGACCGTCAGGATCGCTGCGCACAAGAGGAACGTCCCGACCCCGATGGCGTAGATCGCGTCCGCGTCGGCACCGGCGGCAAGCCGTTTCGTGTGGAGGAAGAACACCGCACCCGCCGCCGCGCCGGCCCATCCGGGCCATCCGATCTGCAGGAAGTACAAGATGGCGTACACCCAGGCCCACAGCGTGGACGACGGACGCGTGCGCATGAAGCCGGTGAACACCGGCTCTCCCGTCGCGAGGGTGTACCGCATGAGCTCGGTGTTGAAGATCGTCTGGAAGTAGACGGCGAGGCCGACGACCCACAGCAGGGACAACCCGTGCTGGACGAACGCGGCGGGGCCGAGCAGGAACTCGCCGCTGCCGATCGAGACGCCGAGCACGATGACGCCGGGTCCGACGGCGGTGACCCATCCGAGGCCCCGGGGGTTCGGAGGAAGGGGGAGATCCGCGCGCGTCCAGGGCTCGAGCCCCGATCGCGCCTCTGCAGGTACGCCGATGAGCGCGGACCCGCTAGCCAAGGGGTCCGTCTCCGGCGCTCGTCTTGATCCCGGCGTCTGTCATCTCCACGACCTGAGGATCCCGAGGTCCTCCTCGCTGATGCGCGCCTCCGGGTGCGCGAGCAGGTAGTACCAGAGCGGCATCGCGCCCTCCTCGACCTCCTCGATCACAGCGGCCCTGATCTTCGCCTGCGTATCCGGGGAGATGTCCTGCAGCGTGGACAGGTTGAGGTGCTCGCGCGCCTCGTGCACATCCCAGGCGACGAGCCACGATGCCGGCGCCACCCGGCTGTACCAGGGCCAGACGGTCTCGTGCGAATGGCAGTCGTAGCAGGCCCGGCGGAGCACCGCCTCCACCTCCGGGGGCGCCCCGGGCCCCCGCCGATCGTCCGGGTTGGTGCGAGGAACCGGAATCAGCTGAATGGCGACAAGCACGCCTGTTGCGATCAGAAGCATCTTCGTCGTTCTGCGCATGCGGCCTATAATGACCCGACTCTCGCTGGAGGTCACAGATGAGTGCAATCATCGTCCCCGGCCGCCGGGCGTTCCTCGGGGCGCTCGGCCTGGCGCCGTTCTTCACCACGCGCGGACTCTTCGCCGAGACCCTCACGCCGACGAAGCCCACCACTGAGGGGCCGTTCTACCCCGACACGATGCCGCTCGACACGGACAACGACCTGCTCGTGATCAACGATTCGATCACGCCGGCCGTGGGCGAGGTGACCTGGCTCACCGGGAAGGTCGTGACCGAGACCGGCGCGCCCGTCCGAAACGCCTTCATCGAGATCTGGCAGGTGGACGCCAAGGCGACGTACCTGCACACGAAGGGGCGGACGCCGCAGCGGGACGCCAACTTCCAGGGCTACGGGCGGTGTCTGACCAGCTCGAGCGGCGAGTACCTGTTCCGCACCGTCAAGCCGGTGCCGTATACGCTCGGCGGCGTGACCCGGGCGCCGCACATCCACATCGCGGTCAGCCGGAACGGGAAGCGGCTGTTCACGACACAGATCGCCATCCGCGGTCACCACCAGAACGCGGGCGACATCGTGTTCAAGCCGCTGTCGTCCGCGGACATGAACACGCTCGTCGCCGACTTCGCGCCCGTCCCCGGATCGAGCCATGGCGAGCTGAACGCGAAGTTCGACCTCGTGCTCAACCGCACGGCGGTCGAGGGCGACGACGGCGTGCTGCGGGGCGGCATCGGCAAGCCGGAAGGCCTGCGCGGATTCCGCCGCTGACAGGACGGCCCCCCGGGCTCAGGCGCTGAAGACGACGTCCACCGGCGCGGGAATCAGCTTCATCTCCCACGCCTCGCCGAGGAGGCGGCGCACCGCCTCCCGGCCCCGCTCGCCGTAGTCGAGCGTGAGCTCGTTGACGTACATCCCGACGAAGCGGTCGGCCTTGGACCGATCCAGCCCGCGGCCGAACTGCATCGCGTAGTCCAGCGCTTCGGCTCGATTGGCCAGCGCGTAGGCGATGCTGTCGTGCAGCATGCGCGATACCCGCGCGATCAGGTCCGGCCCAAGGTCGCGCCGGATCAGGTTGCCGCCCAGCGGCAGCGGCAACCCGCCGGTCCGGTCCGCCCACCATTCGCCCAGATCCACGATTTTCTTCAGCCCCTCGTCGCCGTAGGTAAGCTGCCCTTCGTGGATGAGCAGGCCCGCATCCACCTCACCCGCCCGCACGGCCTCCTGGATCGCGTCGAACGGCATCACGACCGTCGTCACGTCCGGGTCGTACATCCTGAGCGCCAGGAACGACGTCGTCAGCGTGCCCGGCACCGCCACCGTGATGCCGTCGGTGGAGTCGGGGCCATCAGCTCTGGCGACGACGATCGGGCCGTAGCGGTCGCCCATGCTGGAGCCGTGCGGCAGCAGCAGGTAGCGATCGGTCAGGTGCGCGTAGGCGTGGAACGAGACCGCGGTGACCTCGTACGTGCCGTTGAACGCCTCGCGGTTGAGCGTCTCGATGTCCTTCAGGACGTGCGTGACCTCCAGGCCGCCCGAATCCACGTGCCCGCTCGCGAGGCCGTAGAACATGAAGGCATCGTCGGAATCGGGGCTGTGGGCGACGGTGAGCCTTGACGGCTGGGGATTGGGGATTGACGAGTTCATTGACGATTCAGGATTGGCGATTGCGTTGACGATTGCCGACTGCAGGGCGTGGTCCGCTCTCTTTGGGATCCACGCGCATCAAACATCGTCTTCAGGCTCCGCATACGCCCGCGGGGCCTGCTTCACGACGATGGTGAGGCCGAAGAGGATGATGACGGCCGCCGCCGCGATGCCCAGGTAGAGGCCTCCAGCGAGCGTCGCGACCTCTGGCGTGGCAGCCGGCATTCCGCTGACGATGGCCGTTGCCTGCGCGGTCGTCCACGCCTGTTCCGACAGCGCGCGCTCGAAGAAGCGCCAGCCGAGCAGCTCGATGCCGAGGGCGAGGAGCCCGACGAGGAACAGCGGATGTCGCGAGTTCTTCCGGGTGATCAGGCTGAGCACGGCCAGCAGCACCGCCGCGAAGCCCAGGGCCAGCGTCCAGAGCGCCGAAGCGGCAGGGAGCGCGCCGGCCGCCCCGACACCGAGACGCACCCGTGGGAGGAAGGCGCTGGCCGCCAGCAGCGTGCCGGCCCCCAGTGGGACGTAGTACGCGCGCATCGGGTGGCGCATGGAACGAGTCTATACGGCCTGCCGCCGCGCACACAGCGGGCGTATGATCGCGGCAAGGAGGCCGCACATGAAGCCCATCAGGCCGCTCGTCGAGGGTCGCGAAGTGGTGGTCGCCACACCCGAGATGACCGTCACCGAAGCGGCGAGGCTCATGAGCGACAGGCGGATCGGCGCGCTGCCCGTCGTGGACGGCGCCAGGGTCGCCGGCATCTTCACGGAGCGCGATGCGCTGTCCCGCGTGCTCGCGGCAGGCCTGAACCCGTCGGCTGCGCGCGTCGGGGCGGTCATGACGACCAGCCTGGTCGTCGCCGACGTGAGCGACACGCACAGCGCGTGCATGTCGCGGATGCAGCAGGCGCACGTCCGGCACCTGCTCGTGCTGGATCAGGGCAGGCTCGTCGGGATCTTGTCGGTGCGCGACCTCATCCAGGTGGAGATGCGGGAGCAGAGCGAGGCGATCGACCTGCTCAACGCCTACGTCCACTACGTGCCCGGGGACACGCCGAAGGACGGGGGCTGACGCCTCACTCGGCGGGCTTCGCCCGGCGCCGCGAGAGCCAGTCGGTCAGCCACTGCTGGACGGCCCGGAAGTCCATGACCGGAGACCTGAACTGCTGCGGCGTGCGGAAGTCGATGAACTCCTGGTGGGTGGGCGCCCCGTAGGGCACCGGGCCCGTGGTGATGTTCTCACCGGGCGCAAACAGTGGAATGGGCGGCGACAGCGCGTAGATCCTGACGAAGTAGCTCAGGTTCAGGCCGTCGCGCTCCTCACTCGTATCGGACTGGAGCTGCTGCCGCATCCGATCGAGATCGAGCGGCAACCGCTCCGCGTCCACCGATCGAGACTGCCCCGACACGGGCGCCGCGAGCCCGGCGATCACGCACGCGAGGAGGACGAGCCGCCCGCCAATCATGCAATCGTCAATCGTCAATCGTCAACGCAATCATCAATCACCAATCGCCAATCACCAATTGAAAGGCTATTGATTGTCCTGCCATTCCTCGTACCACGCCATCTGGATGGCTTCGAGCTTCGGCTCGTTCGACGCCTTCGGGTCGTCGTCGAACCCGCCCAGCGCCAGGACGCGTTCCCGGAGATCCGTGAACCGGATCGTCAGGGGATCCTCGTCCGGAAACTTTTCGTAGAGGGCGAAGCCGATCTGCTCCGAGTCGGTCCACTTCACGATGACACCTCCGGGGACTTCGACGCGGCGGCCGCGCCCGGCCTGGACGACTTGCCGAGCTGAATTCCGCCGCCCTCCTGCACGTAGTTCCGCGTGTACATCGGTATCTCGACGACCACGTCGCCGCGGATGATCGCCTGGCACCCGAGACGCGACTCCGTCGTCAGATCCCAGGCCGTGTCCAGCCGGTCGGCTTCGTCATCCTCCATCCCGCTCAGGTTCTGCATTCCCTTGCGCACGATCACGTGACACGTCGTGCAGGCGCAGCTTCCACCGCACGCGTGTTCGAGCGGGATGTCGAGGTTCATCGCCACGTCGAGGAACGACTCGGGAAGCCCGTGATGGCTGTACTCCAGCTTCCCGTGCTCGAACTCGACCGTCCGTTCCTGGCCGTCGATGATGAACGTGACTTTGGGCATACGGATTAGACCTCGGCAACGTTCCTGCCGGCGAGGGCGGCCCTGACGGTCCGGTTCATCACGACCTCCGCAAGGTGCTGCGTCGCGTCGTTGAGCGCGCTGGTCTGCTTCAGGATCTCGTCGCGGTCGCTGCCACGCAGCACGGCCTTCAGCGCCTTCAGCGCCTCACGGATGCGCTCGAGCTCGCCCGCGGCCAGCTCACCGGCCACGACGTCGTCGAAGTCCGGCCGCCGCAGCGCCTTCTCGGTGGCCTGCGCCACCGTTTCCGCGTCGTTCCTGGCGTCGATCAGCATGCGCGCGTCGAAGTCGGCCTCCGCGTGCTCGAACGAATCGAGGAGCATCTGCTCCACCTGCTCGTCGGTCATGCCGTAGGACGGCTTCACGTCGATGGTCTGCTCGACGCCGGTGCGCAGCTCCCGCGCGCTGGCGCTGAGGATGCCGTTGGCGTCGATCTGGAACGCGACCTCGATGCGCGGCAGGCCGGCGGGCATGGGCGGAATGCCGCGCAGGCGGAACCGGGCCAGCGAGCGGCAGTCGGCAGCCAGCTCGCGCTCACCCTGCAGCACGTGCACGTCCACGGCCGTCTGGTTGTCGACGCCGGTGGTGAACATCTCGCGGCCGGTCGCCGGTATCGTCGAGTTCCGCAGCACGAGCTTCGACACGACCCCGCCCATCGTCTCGATGCCGAGCGACAGGGGCGTCACGTCGAGCAGCAGCATCTCGCGGCGGCCGCTCACCAGGATGTCCGCTTGAACGGCGGCGCCGATCGCCACGACCTCGTCCGGGTTCAGCTCGGCGTGTGGCCTGCGTCCGAAGAGGTCCTCGACCGCGCGGCGCACGAGCGGCACACGCGTCGATCCGCCGACCAGCACGACCTCGTCGATCTCCCTCGCGGCCACGCCGGCGTCGGCCAGCGCCTGCCGGCAGGGCCCGAGCGTGCGTTCGACCAGCGGGCGAATGAGCCCCTCGAACCGCTCGCGCGTCAGGGTCGCGCGGTACCCGCCCGGCATGCCGGGGGTCGGCTCGACGACGATCTCGGTCCGGTCCTGCTCGGAGAGGTCCTGCTTCGCCTGGATGACGGCCTTCCGGATCGCCTGGACCGCGTCCGGCGGCGGCGCCGATCCGCCGCACGCCTCGCCGATGACCTGTTCGATCAGGACGGCGTCCAGATCGTCGCCACCCAGGCGCGTATCGCCGTTCGTCGCCAGGACCTGGAACACGCCGTCCTCCACCTTGAGGATCGAGATGTCGAAGGTCCCGCCGCCGAGATCGTAGACCGCGATCGTCCCGCGGTTGCTGGCCTCGAGCCCGTACGCCAGGGATGCCGCGGTCGGCTCGTTGATGATGCGGAGCACCTCGAGGCCGGCCAGGCGGCCGGCGTCTCGTGTCGCCGTGCGCTGCGCATCGTTGAAGTAGGCCGGGACGGTGATCACCGCGCGGTCCACTTCGAAGTCGAACTCGCCCGCCTCCCGGAAGAACGCCTCCGCCCGGTGCTTCAGCTCCCGCAACACGAGCGCCGAGATCTCCGGCGGGGTCATCTCCCGATCGCCCACGCCGATCCGGATCACGCCGCCCGGCTCGCCGCTCACCCGGAACGGCAGCCGCCGCGCCTCGTCCACCACGTCGTCCACGCCGCGGCCCATGAACCGCTTCACGGAGTACACCGTGCGTCCCGTCTCGGTCAGGAGCCGACGTTGCGCCTCCCGCCCCACGTACACCGTGCCGTCTTCGGCAAACGACACGACCGACGGCACCAGCGCGTCGCCGCGGCTGTCGCGGATCACGACCGGGACGCCGTCGCGCACGCAGGCGACGAGACTGTTCGTGGTGCCGAGGTCGATGCCGACGACGTTGGACATGGCCAGTTCAGGCCGGCAGGGCCTGGAGCTCCCGCTCGATCGTCTCCATCAGGTTCCGCAGGTACTTCCGCTCGAGGAAAAGCTCGCGCAGCTCCTCCAGCGTGCCCCGCCGGTGCGACGCGTCCCAGGCCGCGGACAACTCCGCCAGCCGTGCTTCGTACTGACGCTGCTTCCGCTCGATCGGCTCGCGTGCCCGCTCCAGCCTGGCCCGCAGGCCGTGGGGATCCCCGCCGGCTTCCCGCGCGGCGCGAATCTCGTCGAGCTCCTCGTTGAACGCGAACACTTCTTCGAGGAGCGCCGCCGGCACACCACCGCGGGCCGCCCCGCCTTCGGATTCCTTCGCCGGCGCCAGCCCCTCGAGCCCCAGCAGGTACTCCACGCGCGTCGCGGGGTCTTTCAGCACGCGCCACGCGTCGTTGAGGTACGACGAGCGCTCCAGGCTGGCCAGCCGCTCCGCGGCCGCCGCGTTGTGAAAGAAATCCGGGTGGAACTGGCGGCTCATCCGGCGAAACCGCTGCTCGAGATCCGCCGGATCGAGCACCAGCCGCCGCGGCAGGCCGAAGAACGCGAAGTAGTCGCCGTGGCGCGTCAGGGAGAGGATGTGGTCGCACTCCGGGCAGAAGTGCGCGCGCATCGGTGCCCCGGCGCCGCAGTTGCGGCATTCGACGGCGGTCGGTGCAGACGGCTCGGGTGTCATGATCGGGTAGCTGGCCGGGGCCGCGGCGGACCGGGCCGCGACGGCGTCAGGCGCCGAACGAGCTTCCGCAGCCGCAAGTCGCCTTGGCGTTCGGGTTGTTGAACACGAACCCCTTGCCGAGCAGGGCCGTGTCGTAGTCCAGCAGCGTCCCGTCCAGGAAGAGCAGGCTCTTCTTGTCCACGAAGATCTTTGCGCCCTCGGGCCCTTCGAACACCTGGTCGCCCAGCCGCGCTTCCTTCTCCCAGGCGAACGTGTAGCTCAGACCGGAGCAGCCGCCACCCTTCACACCTACGCGGAGCCCGCCATCGGCGATGCCCTGCTTGGCCATCAGCGAGCGGATCTTCCTGGCAGCGATCTCCGAGATCTGGATCATCGTGCCCTCGCGACGCTCAGGCCGTGGGCTGTGCCCCGGCCAGTGCCGGCGCCTCGGCGCCCTCCGACTCCCGCTTCTTCCGGTAGTCGGCGATCGCCGCCTTGATCGCGTCTTCGGCGAGCACCGAACAGTGGATCTTCACCGGCGGGAGCGACAGCTCCTCGACGATGTCGGTGTTCTTGATCGCGAGCGCCTCCTCCACCGTCTTGCCCTTCAGCCACTCGGTGGCCAGGCTGGAGCTGGCGATCGCCGATCCGCACCCGAACGTCTTGAACTTGGCGTCGTCGATCACGCCCGTCTCGGGGTTCACCTTGACCTGCAGCTTCATCACGTCGCCGCACTCCGGCGCGCCGACGAGCCCCGTGCCCACGTTCGCGTCGTCTTTCGGCAGCGCCCCGACGTTGCGCGGGTTCTCGTAGTGATCGATGACCTTGTTTGAATACGCCATGACTCGGTATCTCCAGAATGACTACGGCTGTGATCCCGGGCGTCCGTCTGTCGTCGCAGGGGCTGCGAGTGCAGGCACGGGCGCAACCGGGGCTCAGTGCGTCACCCACTGCATCTTCGACAGGTCGACGCCTTCCTTCACCATCTCGTACAGCGGCGACATCTCTCGCAGGCGCCGCACCACGCTCGTCAGCTTCTCCGCCACGTATTCCACTTCTGCTTCGGTGGTCCAGCGGCCCAGACCGAAGCGGATCGACGAATGGGCCAGGTCGTCCCCGGCGCCCAGCGCCTTCAGCACGTACGACGGCTCCAGGCTGGCCGACGTGCAGGCCGAGCCCGAGGACACGGCCACGTCGTTGATCCCCATCAGCAGCGACTCGCCTTCGACGTAGGCGAAGCTGATGTTCAGGTTGTGCGGCAGCCGGTGCTCCATCGACCCGTTGATGAAGATCTCGTCGAGGTTGCGGTGCAGCACCTCGTTCAGCCGGTCCCGGAGCCCGCGCAGCCGCTCGCTCTCGGTCGCCATCTCCGCCCTGCACAGCGCCGCCGCGGCGCCGAACCCGACGATGCCCGGCACGTTCAGCGTGCCCGACCGCATCCCGCGCTCGTGTCCGCCGCCGTTGACCTGCTCCGACAGCAGGACCCGCGGATTGCGCCGCCGCACGTAGAGCGCGCCCACGCCCTTGGGTCCGTACATCTTGTGCGCGCTGAGCGACACCAGATCGACCTTCTGCTCGGCCACGTTGAACGGCACCTTGCCGGCGGCCTGCACGGCGTCGGTGTGGAGGAGCACGCCCTTCTCCTTCGCCAGCGCGCCAACCTCCGCGATCGGCTGGAGCACACCGATCTCGTTGTTGGCCGCCATGATCGAGATCAGGACCGTCTTGTCCGTGATCGCGTCCCGCAGCTCGTCGAGATCGATGCGACCGTCCTTGGCGACCGGCAGGTACGTCACCCGGCAGCCCTGCTTCTCGAGCCGCTTGCACGTGTCGATGACCGCCTTGTGCTCGGTCACGCACGTGATGACGTGGTTGCCCTTCTCGCGGTACATCTCGACCGCGCCCTTGATCGCGAGGTTGTTCGACTCGGTCGCGCCGCTGGTGAAGATGATCTCCTTCGGGCTCGCGCCGATGAGCTCCGCCACCTGCTTCCGGGCGGTCTCCACCGCTTCCTCCGCCACCCAGCCGAACTCGTGGTTGCGGCTCGCGGCGTTGCCGAACTTGTCGGTGAAGTACGGCAGCATCGCCTCCACGACCCGCGGGTCCACGGGTGTGGTGGCGTGGTAGTCCATGTAGATCGGCAGCTTCATAGATGTGTTCTCAGCACCGCGGCGCGCGCGGCGACCGGCAGCGGCGGCGCGTCGCCGTCCGCCGCCATTTCAGCCAGCGAAACCGTCCCCAGCGTGTGCACGATCCGCTCCTTGATGCGCCACAGCGGGTCGCGGATGCTGCACGTTGCGTACTGGTCGCAGTCGTTCTTCTCGGACGAGCAGGCCGTGATCGTGAACGGCCCGTCGATCGCCTGAATCACGTCGGCGACACTGATGGCCGCAGCCGACCGGCTCAGCGTGTAACCGCCCCGGGTGCCCTGGTGCGAGTCCAGGAGCCCGGTGCGCGTGAGCCGCTGCAGCACCTTGGCCATCAGCTCGACCGGAATGGCGTAGGTCTCGGCAATCTCGCGAGCGCTGGCCGAGACCGCATCCCGCCTCTGGGCGAGGTGCTTCATCGCAATCAGCGCGTAGTCCGCTTTCTTCGAGAGCCTCAACATATGCCCGACTTCAACAGTCGTAGTTTAGGATCCCGGAACGATACCCGTCAAGTTTGGTCGGGTATGGGGTCAGACCCGGGTCTGACCCCGAGTCTTCCCGAGCCCTCAGTATTTCGGCTGTGACGGGTCCACCTGGTCGATCCAGGCGAGGATTCCGCCCTTCAGGTTCTTCACCCGAAACCCTTTGGTACGTAGGAAATCCGCAGCTTTGGCGCTGCGCTGCCCGACCTTGCACTGGGCGATGATCTCGACGTCCTCGTCCAGCTCCGCGTAGCGGCGCGGCACCTCCCCGAGCGGGATCAGCACCGACCCGGGAATCCGGTTGATCCGGTACTCCTGCGGCTCCCGCACGTCGAGGACGACCAGCCGGTCGCCCGCATCGAGCCGGCGCTTCAGCTCGGTGGCCGTGATCTCCAGCTCGTTCGACGCCGCCGGCCCGGCCGCCACGACGGGCTCGGGCCGCAGTCCGCAGAACTCCTCGTAGTCGATCAGCTTCGTCACCGTGGGATTCGTGCCGCACACCGGGCAGGCCGGATCCTTCTTCAGCTTCAGCTCGCGGAAGCGCATCTTCAGCGCGTCGTAGATCAGGAACCGCCCGATGAGCGGCTCGCCAATCCCCGTAAGCAGCTTGATCGCTTCGGTCGCCTGAATCACGCCGATGACCCCTGGCAGCACGCCCAGCACGCCGCCCTCGGCGCAGCTCGGCACCAGCCCGGGCGGGGGCGGCTCGGGATACAGGCACCGGTAGCACGGTCCGTCCTTGGCCGCGAACACCGATGCCTGCCCCTCGAACCGGAAGATGCTCCCGTAGGCGTTCGGCTTGCCCAGCAGCACGCACGCGTCGTTGGTCAGATACCGCGTCGGGAAGTTGTCGGTGCCGTCGAGAATCACGTCGTACGGCTCGAACAGCTTCAACGCGTTCTCGGACGACAGCGCGGTCTCGAAGGTCTCCACCTCGACGTGCGGGTTGATCGCGCGGATCCGGTCTTGCGCCGATGCGAGCTTGGAGCGGCCCACGTCCGGCGTGCCGTGGATGATCTGCCGCTGCAGGTTGCTGAAGTCCACCACGTCGAAGTCCACCACGCCGATGCGGCCGACGCCTGCGGCGGCCAGGTACATGGCCGCGGGCGACCCGAGGCCGCCGGCACCGATGCAGAGGACGCTGCCGGCCTTGAGGCGGCGCTGCCCGTCCACGCCGACCTCCGGCATGATCAGGTGCCGGCTGTACCGCTTGAACTCGTCGGCATCCAGCTCGGGCAGGCTGCCGGCACGAGCCGGGTGCGGGGGCGCCGCCGTGGGCGCCCCGCCCGCCACCGACGGCACGATGCTGATGGTGTCGCCCGCCTTGATCGGCGTCTGCTCGCGCTGCAGGTAGCGGATGTCCTCGTCGTTCAGGTAGACGTTGACGAAGCTGCGCAGCCGGCCGTCGTCCGCGTAGAGGTGCCTCTTCAGCCCCTCGAACTGCGTCGTGAGCTGCGCCAGCGCTTCGCCGACCGTGCTTCCGCCGACTTCGACCGACTCCTGCTTATCCGTGAACGGCCGAAGCGGGGTTGGAATCAGAACTCTGTTCGCCATGTGCAAGCGGTTCCTCGAGAAAGGCCGAGCGGTCGTCCTTGAGCCGCCAGGACGTCATGTCCTGTGAGACGCCGTTTCCGACCGACACGATCACATACGCAAAGAAGGGCCATGCGTGGTCCAGATCGTACTGCGACGGGCGGGCCGGGTGATCCGGGTGCGAATGGTAGAAGCCCAGCAGTTCAAGACCCCGCTCGGATGCCCGCGACTCCGCCTGCCGGTAGTCCTGGGGCCGCACCAGGAACCGGCGCCGCGGCCCCTCCTCCGTCGTGTTCGGCAGGCCCAGCACCTCGGACACCACGCCGTCCCGGCCGTACATCGCCCCGCAGCACTCGTGCGGGTAGGTCTCCTGGCCGTGCGCGCGGATCGCTTCCGACACCCCGGGACCGAGCACGAGCGCCATCAGCGGCCCCCTTCGGCCGCGGCGTCCCAGAAGTGCTCCGAGAGGTACTTCTCGCCGCCGTCGCAGAAGATGGTGACCACCACGGCGTTCGGCGCGCCGGCCGCCACGGCGAGCGCCGCTGCCAGGTTCGCCCCGCTCGAGATACCGACCAGCAGCCCCTCCCGCCGGGCGAGCTGCCGCACCATCTCGTAGGCGTCCTCCGTTCCAGTACGGATGTCGTCGTCGGCCAGGCCGGGATCGTAGATGCCGGGCACGATGGCCGACTCCATGTGCTTCAGCCCTTCGAGGCCGTGCAGCGCCTCGGCCGGCTGCATCGACACCAGCCGCACCGCGGGGCTGAACTGCCGAAGCCGGCGGCCCACGCCCATGAAGGTGCCGCTCGTGCCGAGACCGGTCACGAAGTGCGTGATGCGGCCGCCCGTCTGCTCGATGATCTCCGGACCCGTGGTCTCGAAGTGGGCCATCCAGTTCGCCGCGTTGTTGTACTGATCCGGGTAGAAGAAGCGATCGGGATCGGCCGCGTAGATCTCGCGCGCGCGCCGGATGGCGCCGTCGGATCCTTCGAGCGGGTTCGTGAACACGAGATCGGCGCCGTAGGCGCGCAGGATGCGCTTGCGCTCGGGCGTGACGTTGTCGGGGATGCACAGGCGGACCGGGATCCGCTCGGCGGCCGCGATCATCGCGTACGCGATGCCGGTGTTGCCGGACGTGGCGTCGAGGATCGTCTTGCCCGGACGGAGGGCGCCAGACCTCACGCCCTCGGCGATCATCCGGGCCGCGGGCCGATCCTTCACCGACCCGCCCGGGTTCTTCCCTTCGAGCTTGGCGTACAGCTCCACGTCCGGGAGACCCGCCTCGAAGCTGCGCAGGCGCACCAGCGGCGTGTTGCCGATCAGCTCGACGACCGAGGAGACGCTCCGGCGCTCGCCCGACACGATGGATGGCATATCCGACAAGGACGGTCCGATTATTAGCGCGTTTGCACGGACCCGGTCAACGCTGCCCCGCACTCCCGGCGGGCCGTTCCGGGCGCTCGCTATACTCGTCTGCCGTGATCACACACGACGGCAGGCACCTCCGCAACATCTTCGTGCTGTGCACGGGGCGCTGCGGGTCCGCGACCTTTGCCGCCGCCTGTTCGCACATCCGCAACTACACATCGTCGCACGAGCGGAACCGCCAGACGTACGTGTCGGAGCGGCTGGCGTATCCAGCGGACCACATCGAAGTGGACAACCGCCTGAGCTGGTGGCTGGGGCGTCTCGACGAGGCGTACGGCAGGAACGCCGCCTATGTGCACCTGACGCGCGATCCCGCCCGCGTCGCCGCCAGCTATGCCGGCCGCCACGCGGGGCGGCTGGCGCCCGGCTGGATGCGTTACATCATGGGCGCCGAGAAGGAGACCATGGAGGCGGAGGTGGAGCCGATGATGGCCGACATGGTGGCGGTCATCACAGCCAACATCCGGCTGTTCCTGCGAGACAAGGACTGGATCCCGTTCCGGGTGGAGCAGCACGCCGAGGACTGGCCCAGGTTCTGGGAGTGGTGCGGTGCGGACGGCGACTACCGCGCGTCACTCAAGGCCTGGCACCACCGGCACAACATCGGCAAGCGCTGAGGCGGGGCCGGCCGGCGGCGTCGTGCTGGCGGGCGCTTCCTGCGGCACCGTCAGCACCAGGCAGATCTTCTGCGCGACCGCGGCGCCCGGGCGTCCGCTGACCAGAAGCAGCGCGCCGAGCAGGATCCACCGCACGTGCCTGTTCGTCATCGTCCGATTGTCAGGCCGCGGGCGGTAGGTTGTCCAGACTCGCCCAGAGATACCAGCAGGCCACCGAGCGGTACGGCCGCCAGGGCTCGGCCAGCCGCGTCATCCGCTCAGGCGTGGGCCTGGTCCGCAGGCGATACGCCTGCCGGATCGCCCTGGCGATGCCAAGGTCGCCGAGCGGCAGCACGTCCGGACGCTGCAGTTGAAACATCAGGAACATCTCCGCCGTCCAGCGGCCCACGCCCTTCACGGCTGTCAGCGTGTCGATGACGGCGTCGTCGGGCATCGCCCGCAGCGCCCGCAGGTTGAGGGACCCGTCCACGACGCGAGCGCTGAGATCGTGCAGGAACGCGACCTTCATCCGGCTCAATCCGGCGCCGCGGAGCCGATCGGCCGCCATCGCCGATACCTCCGCCGGCCGGGGAAACGGGCGGCGGCCGGACCGGCGGGCGGCCGCACCGTCCGAGGGCAGGTCTGGCACGAACAGGGCCTCGAAGCGCCCGAGGATCGTGGCCGCGGCCTTGACGGAGAGCTGCTGGGAGACGATGGCGCGAACCAGCGCCTGGAACGGCTCGCCGCGGCGGGTGATGGCGAGGCCGCATGCACCATGCCGGCGGATCAGGTCGCCGATGACCGGGTCGCGGCGACGGAGCAGGCGCCCCGCCTTCGCGTAGTCGGCGGGCGTCACCGCGTCTCGATCGCGGCGGTGAGCGTGACCCGCGCGCGAAGCTCGATGCGGCCGGGTGCCACCGGAGTCGCCGTCGCCGCGTCCTGCGCAGCCATGAGGCGCATCGCGGGCTCCGGTGGCGCGACCACGGCGTCTTCCTGGATGCGGAGCACGCGGCCGATCGCGCCGCCGGCACCGGCCGCGGCCGCTTCGGCGCGGGCGCGCGCGTCCTCGACCGCCAGCCGGATCGCCTGGCGCTCCAGCGAAGCGCGGTCCTTCACGTCGAACCGGACGTCCGCAATCGACGTCCCGCCGGCGGTGACCGCCGCGTCGATCAGCTCGCCCAGCCGATCGAGGCTGTCCACGCGCACCTCGATGCTGTTCGCGGCCACGTATCCCCGCGGCACCTGCCGGCCGTCCACGTAGTCGTATTCCATCCGGAGGTCGATCGCCGTGGTCCGCACCGCATCCGACGGCACCTGCAGCGCGCGCAGGCGATCCTGCACGCGTGTCATCACCTCGGCGTTCCGGCGCTGGACATCCGTCGGGCTGGACCCGCGGCTCTCGGCCGACACGGTGAAGACGGCGCGGTCGGGAACGGCCGTCACGACGCCCTCACCGGCTGTGACGACGACGGTGGGATCGGGCGCCTGGGCAGCCACCGGAGTAGCGGCGCATGCAACCACGAGAACGGTCAGGAGGATGCGGGACATAATCTCGGGAAGAGTATAGGTTGCCCTTACGACGTCCAGAACGCTCGAAGGGCCGGCCCAAGCTGCCGCCAGATGCGCCGGGCGGTACTGTCCGTCGAGGTCATCGTGGAAGTGTCCCAGGTCAGAAGACAATTGCTCGCGGCCTTCGAGGCGGCCCGGCGCGAGACGCAGGCGCGGCGCGAACGCGCGATCGAGGCCCGCGACGCCTACGACCGCTTCCTCAGGCAGGTGGCGGTGCCGCTCGTGCGATCCCTGGCGACCGTGCTGGTGGCCGAGCGACTGCCGTTCCGCGCCTCCACGCCCGCAGGCGGCGTGCGCCTCGCGTCCGACAACGCGCGCGACGATTCACTGGAGATCTTCCTGGACACCGATTCCGACCCGCCGCACGCGGCGCTGCGCGTGAGCCGCAGCCGCGGTTCGCGCCTGCTGACCGACGAGCGCGCGATCAAGCCGGACGCGTCGCCCGACACGATCACCGAGCAGGAGCTGCTCGACGTGCTGCTCAGCTCGCTCCAGCCGTGGCTGGAGCGATGACGTAGACCCGCACCAGCTCCACGACCTTGTACCCCCGGGTCTGGTACGGCGGAGTGATCCGCTCCGTACGCAGGAACTGCAGCATCCCCTCGTCGGCGTAGTCCGGTGCGCCGATGGTGTCGATCCCGGTGAGGTGCGCCTCGAGGTCGACCAGCGTCATCGCCGGGCGGAGTACGGTTCTGCGCACGGGCACGATGCCGAACAGGCGGGACGGCTCGGACGCCTCGTCGGCGCGGAACCGGACGTAGATCTCGTTGCTGATGAAGTTGAAGCCTTCATCCGCACGCGAGGCCGGCGCGTCTTCCACACGCAGGTACGTGATCGACGACATCGCCTGGAGCGTCTCGAGGAGCGCCGCCGTGAAGGTGCCTTCGCCCGACCACTGGTTCGATTCGTACTCCACGCCCCGGCACTATACCGCGCGCTCGGCCGTGTGAATGGTCATCAGTCCGCCGAGCACGGCGACGACGCGGACACGAGTGAAACCTGCGGCCTCCAGCAGTCGCGCGACGCCGCCCGCCCCGGGATAGCGGCGGATCGACGCGGGGATGTAGCGGTACGTGTCGGGATCGCGGTGCAGCAGCCATCCGAGAGCGCTGCCGACGACCGTGAGGTACGACAAGTACAGCCAGCGGATCGCGGGAGCCTCAGGCCGATTGAAGTCGAGCGAACACAGGCGGCCGCCTGGCGCGAGCACGCGGTGCAGCTCGGCGATCGCCGCGGGCAGGTCCGGGGCGTTGCGCAGGCCGTAGCCGGTGGTGAGCAGCGTGAACGAGGCTGGCGGAAAGGGCAGGTGGGCCATGTCGCCCGCCACGAACGTCACCGCGGCATCCCCCGCGCGTCGCTGCCGCGCCAGCTCCAGCATCCGAGGCGTCAGGTCCAGGCCCACCACCCGCGCGCCCCTGTCCGCAGCGGCGAACGCCAGATCGCCGGTCCCGCACGCCACGTCCAGCACGCGGTCGGTCGCGGACACGGCCGCCAGGTCGATGAGCCGGCGTTTCCAGCGCCGGTCCTGCCCGTACGACAGCACGCGCGTGATGAGATCGTACCGATTCGCGATCGTCGCGAACAGCCGCGCGACGTGCCGGCGTTTCCCGTCCGCCGTGTCGAATGCCGACCCGAGGTTGCCGGGTGTCGCAGCACCCGAGCCTGGATTCGCGCGCCGTGGAGAGCCTGCTGCCAACCTGTCTGTCCTCCAAACCGGCTAGACTCAGCCGATGCTCGCCTCGAGCACGGTTGAAAACTACCTCAAGGCCATCTACGCGGGCGTCCAGAGCCTGCAGCCCGACCAGCGGCTGCTGCCCATGGGGCAGCTGGCGGGGGCGCTGCGCGTCACGCCCGGCACGGCCACGACGATGGTCAAGACCCTGGCCGAATCGGGCCTCGTCGAATACGAGCCGTACGTGGGCGTCCGGCTCACGAAGGCGGGTGAGCGGCTGGCGGCCCTGGTGCTGCGTCGCCATCGGCTGATCGAGCTGTTCCTGGTGCGCGTGCTGGGGCTGGGGTGGGACGAAGTGCACGAAGAAGCGGAGCAGCTCGAGCACGTCGTGTCCGATCGGCTGGTCGAGCGGATCGACGAGATGCTGGGCCACCCGGCCACCGACCCGCACGGCGATCCGATCCCGAACCCGGACGGGTCCGTCACGCGCCAGGAGTACGACACGCTGCTCACCTGCCCGCTCGATCGCCCGGTCACGGTGACCCGGGTCGTCGATCAGGACAAGGCCTTCCTGCAGTTCATCGAGACGAACCAGCTCATGCCGGGCACGGCCATCGTCGTGGAAGCGCGCGACGCCGCCTCGGACAGCGTGCGGCTCCGCGCGAGCGAGAGCCAGGTCATGACGATCGGCACCCGCGCCGCCTCGAAGCTGCTCGTCGCCAGCGGCTAGACCGCGCGGCCGTCGCAGCGCATCGACCAGCCGGCCGGCGCGCTGGCTGCCCGGACACGCCGGGCAGTCTGGGCGGCGTCGGCCACGCAGGCGCTCGACGACGTGCTCGGACCCGGAGTTCACGAATGTTTCCACTCGCAGCGGCCAGCTCTGGCCGGCCGAAGGACCGGCTGAAGCCGGCTCCTGCGATCGACACACGTGAGGTCCGGAGCAGTGGCGACGCCAGGAGGAACCGGTGCTCTGAGTTCCTCGGGCCGGCAGCCGCGTCCTCACAGTCTCCCCAGGAACGCGAGCAGGGCGGCCCTGCCCGGATCGTCCAGGCGCCCGAAGTCGCGGCGCGACCGCGCGGCCTCCCCGGCATGACGGAGGATCGCCTCCTCCACCGTTGACGCGGAGCCGTCGTGCAGGAGCGGGCGGCGGAAGCGCAGCCCCCAGAGCGCGGGCGTGCGGATCTCGCCCGGCTCGGCGGCGGCCTGCGGAATCCCGTCCCCCGTACCCACGTCGTGCAGCAGGAGGTCGGAGAAGAGCGGCACGGGACGCCGGTTGAAGAGCGGGTTGCTGCCGGGGCCGGTGGTCATCACCGGGACGTGGCACGCGGCACAGCCGATGGCGGTGAACAACCGCTCGCCCGTGCGCGCCGTCTCGTCCATCGGCGCGCGATCGAGCGGCGCGAGAAAACGCATGAAGCTCTCGAAGTTGTCGATGCCGCGTCGGCCGGTGCCCGGTTCACGCACGTCCTCGGGATCGGGGATCGGATCGCACACCCGCATCTGCTCCGCGGCAATGCCGACGGCCAGCTCCTTCGGAAACAGCTCGTTCGTGATCCCCATCTCGTTCCGGTAGGCGTCGGCGCCGAACGCGAGCAGCGTCGGGTGCTGCGCCTTCCAGCCGAACCGGCCCACGCGCGCCTCGCCGGTGGCCAGGTCGGCGACGATCGCGGCGCGACCGCTGATGCCGTCGCGGTCGAGATCCAGCGGGTCCTCCAGCGCGCGAATCGCCTCGTCGGGGATGGCCTCGACCAGCCCGCCACCGAAGAGCGGGATCGGAACCCTCCGCGCCACGACGGTAGCCTGTGGTGGGATGACCGGCTGGCAGGAGTGGTTCGGCACCGAGAAGAGGTGGAAGAGTGTCTCGCCCGACTCGACGGCGGGCACCGACGTCCCGTCGGCGCGGCGAATGGCCGCCCGCACCTCGGCAACGGGGCTCACACCACCGATCGCCGGCACGTTGTGGCACCCGGCGCAGCTCGTGCCGTTGAAGGCGGGTCCGAGCCCCTCGCCGGCTGTCTCCACCTCGAGGAAGTCGTCGAGACCGAGACGGAACTCCTCGAACTCGACCGGCGTGATACCTGGCAGCGGGTCGCCCGGCCTCAGGGGGCGCTGCCCCGTCACGACGCCGGCGAACGCCGACGCCGCGGCGAGCGCCGCTGCAACGCCCCGCTGAAGGACGGTCATTCCCCATCCTCCGCCGATGCGATGATCACGCCCCGCATGAAGGCGTGGCCGGCGCCGCAGATCTGGGAACACTCGAACGTGTACTCGCCTTCCGCCAGCGTCACGGTGACCACCGCCGCGCCCCGCGATCGCTTCGGAATCACCACGTCGACATCGGTGCCGACGATCCGGAAGCCGTGGTCGGTGTCTTCACTCTTCAGCTCGATGCGCACGGGCACATCGGCTGGAACGCGGATCTCGGAGGGCGTGAACGTGAAACGCTCGGCGCTCACCCTCACCGTGCGGACCGCGTCGTCGGCATCCTGGGCGGTCGGCGCCGCCAGGGAGGCGACCAGGGTCACGAGAGCCACGGCCGTGAACCGAAGACGCGCGCGCCTCAGCACCACCATCAGAACCACCATCCGATCCCGAGGTTCCACGAGTTGGGCGCCTCGATCACGCTGCTCCGGTTCCGCACCCACGACACGTCGGCCTTGATCGCGATGTCGGGCTCCGGCCAGTAGGTGGCGCCCACGACGAGCGCGTCGCGGTCGAACGCCCGGAGCGGCAGGTACCCATCCGGCATGCGGAACTGGGTGTCGAAGTTCTCGTACCGCGCGAACGCACCCACGTCGCCAATGCGCGCGCCCGAGATGAACCGATAGCCACCCTCGGCGTAGAAGCCGCGCATGGCGCTCGGCAGGTTCGGATCCACGCCGATCCGGAACGCCAGCGCCTGGTTGAGCGTCGCTGCGTTGTCGATCCATACCTGGGCGAACTGGCCCCGGAGTTCCAGGCGATCGCGGGCGTAGCGGGCGTCGGCTTCCGCCACGTGCACGTTGACGTCGAAGCGCGGCCGGAACTCGAAGCCGGACTTGCCGGACCAGAGGCTCGCGCCGAGCGTCAGGCCCGGGATGCTCACGAGCTCCACGCGCCCGGTGGCGGCCAGCCGGCCGGCGTTCGCTTCCGCCCCCTTCTGGCGGCCATCGCGCAAACCCTCCTCAGCGCTGAACTCGGCGGCGTTCAGCGGCGCGGTGAGAAACGCGCGGTAGCGCAGACCGCGACCCACTTCGCCGTGTACGCCGGCGCCGACCTCGAACCACGTGGTGGGCACGATGACCGTGTCCACGAACGGCCGCTCCACGCCGTAGAACACCGGCGGCTCGTGGCGCTCGTTGATGATGCCGACCGGCATGAGCATCATGCCGGCGCGGACGTTGAACGAGCGGTCGAGCAGGAAGTCGACGTAGGCCTGCTCCAGTTCCAGCTCGCCCGCTTCCTCCAGGCCTTCGACGAAGGCGTGCTCGAGCTCCAGCTCCCCGACGAAGCGGAGACGGTCGGAGAACGAGTGCGTCACCAGCAGAACGAACCGGTGGAAGTCGAGCCGGCCGTCCTCGAACTCCGGCTTGTTGTAGTGCGCCTCCATGTAGCCTGAGATGCCCGTCCGAGGCTCGGGCGCCGGCGGAGAGCCGGTCTGGGCCGCGGCGGTCGCGCCCAGCAGCACGAGGAGGCAGCCGGACAGCAGGACTCGCGAGTTCTGGCGACAGAATGGGTTGTTTTGATGAGTCAAACTAGCAGCATTGAATAGGCAAAACCGCTTGTCTGTCAAGGGCCATGTGGGATCCGCCCGAACTCGTCGAGCACGCGCAGCAACCCGCGCGGGGTGTCCGCTGTCCACCGCGCGGTCGCGACCGCCGCCGGCTCGAGCGTGACCCGCCCGAAGCCGTACAGCGCGAGACAGCACGCCACGTCCGCTCGCCGGGCGGTCTCGAGGTCGATCGCGGAGTCGCCGATCAGCAGCGTGTGGGCGCGGGGCGCCACGGCGGCTCGCATCAGGGCTGCCAGCGCGGCCGGATGGGGCTTCCGCGGACAGGGGCCGTCGCCGCCGACGACCTGCTCGACGAGCGGCGCCAGCCCGAGTCCGTCCAGGATGCGCAGCGCGGCCGCCCGCGGCTTGTTGGTCAACACGGCGACGTACGCGCGTTCGCGCGCGGCCCCGAGAACCTCCGCGATCCCTTCATACGGCACGGTGTGCTCCAAGAGCCGCCGGTCGTAGATGTCCAGGAACCGTTCGAGAGCCCGGTCGGGCTGTTCGAGGCCCGCGGCCGTGAGCGCGCGGCCCACCAGCAGTCGCGCGCCTTCACCGATCATCCCGGCGATGTCGGGGTGCGGGAGCGGCCTCCCGCCGAGCTCCTCGATCAGCTGGTTGACCGCGTTGGCGAGATCCCGCTGGGAGTCGACGAGCGTGCCGTCGAGATCGAACGCGATCAGCCGGTGTAGGTGGCCCACGAGGTGGGCGTCTCCCACACGGTCACGCGCATGACGCCCAGGCCGAGGTCGCGTGCCGTCTCGAAGATCAGCCGCGCGATCCGCTCGACGGTCGGATTGCTCTCGAGCAGGTAGATCGGCTCGCCCAGGGCCTGGAGGGGCGCGACCATCGGATCGTCCCTCCGCAGGATCATCTTGTGATCGAGCTCGCGATCGATCCACCCCTTGACGAGCGTCTTGATGTCGCTGAAGTCCACGACCATGTTGCGGCTGTCGAGGGTGTCGGTCCGGACTTCGATCTCGGCCACCGCGTTGTGCCCGTGCGGGTGCTTGCAGACCCCGTCGTACTCCAGGAGGCGGTGGCCGTAGCAGAAGTCGATGCGCTTGGTGACGGAATACACAGGTGGCCTTCGCGCGGTCACGGCGAACGCCACACCGCACGCCCGCGTCCGTTCCGCGTCCCGGTAGAATAGACCGAAATGCGGCCGACGACGAGCGCGGTCCTCCTGTCCGCCGGCCTCGACAGCGCCGTGCTGGCCGCGCTCGAGGCACGCTCGGCCGTGATCCACCCGATCTACGTGGCCTCCGGCCTGGCGTGGGAGGCCGCCGAGCGCCGCGCGCTCAAGCGGCTGCTGGCCTCCCCGGTGTACGCCGGCTCGGCGCCGCTGGTCGAGTTGACGCTGCCGGTCGCCGACGTGTATCCCTCCGATCACTGGGCTCTCGCCGGTGACGCACCGGCGTTCGACACACCGGACGAAGACGTGTACCTCGCGGGGCGCAACGTGCTCCTGCTCGGCAAGGCCGCGGTCCACTGCGCCCGGCACGGCATCCCACGCCTGGCGCTCGGGTCGCTCGCCGGCAATCCGTTCCCGGACGCCACGGCGCAGTTCTTCTCCGCGATGGCGCGGGCACTGTCGATCGGCCTGGCTCACGAGATCGAGATCGCCACGCCGCTGGCGACTCTGCACAAGCCCGCCGTGGTCAAGCTGGGCGAAACGCTCCAGGTGCCGTTCGCCCACACGCTGTCGTGCATGAGCCCGGAGCAGGGGCAGCACTGCGGGCGCTGCAGCAAGTGCCGCGAGCGGCGGGACGCGTTCCGCGAAGCGAAGGCCGCCGACCCGACCCGCTACGTCTCGCCGCCGCTCCGGTAGACGGCTCGTTGACGGGCCAGCTGAAGCCGGCCCCCACAGCAGAACCGCTTAACCAGAGGGCCGGCAGTACGCCTCGAGCCCGCCCACGAACGTCCGCACGACCTCGAGCGCGGCGTCCAGCACGACGATGTCCGCGCGCGCGCCGGGTGCGAGCACACCCATGTCCCCCAGGCCCAGCCGTTCCGCGGGCGTCGTGGCGCATAGCCGGGCCGCCTCCACGACGTCGAGCCCCGCTTCCCGCACCAGCATCCGGAACGCGCGATCCATCGTCGCCACGCTCCCGGCCAGCGTGCCGTCGTCCAGGTGAGCCGCGCGCGCTCCGGCGGTGATCCGCTGCAGGCCGAGCGTGGCCGTCGAGCCCTGCGGCAACCCGGACAGGGCGGTCCCGTCGGTGATCGCCATCACCCCGTCGAGCCCTTTCGCCGCCACCACGGCGCGACACAGCGCCGGGTGCACGTGGTACCCGTCGCAGATCAACTCGGCGGCCACGTCCCGGCGCGCCAGCACGGCGCCCGCCAGCCCCGGGGCGCGATGGTGAACAGGCGGCATGCAGTTGAACAGGTGCGTCGCGCGGGTTGCGCCCCGATCGAACGCCGCCATCGCCTGCTCGAACGTGGCCCCGGAGTGACCAAGCGACACCCGGATGCCGAGATCGACGAGGCCCGCAATCAGTTCGAGGGCCCCTTCGAGCTCCGGTGCGAGCGTCACGATGCCCGCGTCTTCACGGCGGGCGCTGATGACGTCGAGGATCTGGTCGCCGTCGTAGTACGAGCGGACCGGCCGGTCGCGGACCACGTGCCCGTACGTGAACCCGAACGGAACCTGGCGCAGGCACGCTGCCGGCTGCGCCCCCCTGAACTCGCCGCTGATGAAGTTGCTCTCGAGGTGCGCCGCCAGCACGAGGGCCGACCCCGGACGAGGGGCCGCGCGCGCCGCCCGCACGCTCTGCAGGGCGCGATCGAGCCCCTCCGGCTCGCACGCCATGGTGGTGGGACAGAAGGCGGTGACGCCGTACCGCGGCAGGAGCGATGCCATGACCGACACCGCATCGGAGCCGTCGAGGACGTCGGTGCCCGCCACGCCGTGGACGTGCCCGTCCACGAAGCCCGGCACGACGAGCAGTCCGGACACATCGATCGCCGGAGCCGGAGGGCCCGCGTCACCCACCGGTTCAATCGCGACGATCCGGCCGGCGCCAAACAGGAGCGAGGCCTCGAGCTGCCGATCGGACAGGACGAGGCGCCCGCCGGCGAGGCGGATCACGCCTCGACCGCCGCACCGATCACGCCGGACCAGTCCGCGTGGACGTGGAGCTTGCGCCCTTCCAACGGCAGCGGCACGACGTCGGAGGCGGACGTGTCGCCCTGGAACACATCGGAGTGGAGCCGACGCAGCAGCTGGATGAACCCGCGCTCCCCTGGCGCCGCCAGCACCAGCACGCCGCCGCTCCGCTCGGGCGGGAAGCGCCGGTCGTCCAGGTAGTCCCGGTCCAGCGTGATGAGCGTGCGCCGAAGCTGGCGTGCCAGACGGTAGTGCTCGATGTCGCTGGCGCGCCGCAGGTCGTCGTGTTCCACGACGAAGAGCGCGTCCCACCCGAGTGCCGTCCGCATGAAGGTCACGAGCCCTGCCGGCACGTTGGCGTCCACGTACACCCGCGGCTGCTCCGAGAACCGCCCTGCACGCTCGCCGAGCTCGGACGCCAGCGTGCCCATCACTCGGCCCCGGTCGCTCCGGACGCGGTCGCCTGCTGCACGCGTGAGGCCTCCTCCTTCAGGGCGCGCACCAGGTCGGCGCGGCGGTGGACCAGCTCCCTGCGCGGGCGCCGGTTCCGCTCCGACGCGACGACGTACTCGCAGAACAGCGGGAACGCGATCGTCGAGTCGCAGTACGCCACGACCGTGTCCGGCAGCACCCCGGGGTTGACCTTGCCCCAGCTCACGGCTTCGGCCGGCGTCGCGCCGGACAGGCCGCCCCACACGACCTGATCCGTCGTGATCTGGATGAAGAAGTCGTTTCCGCCCTTCGGGATGCCGTACACCTCCCAGAGCGTGGGCTGGCCCTGGAGGTAGAAGTTCTTGGGCGAGCCGCCACCGAGGATGACGCAGCCGTTCTTCCGCCCGGCGAGGATAAACGCGCAGATCTCGTTCACGTCACGGTTGGGATCGACCATCAGCCGGCTGTCGTTCATGAGCTCGTGGTACGCCAGGTTCATCCCGATCGAGCTGTCGCCCGGCGACGAGGTGTAGATCGGCACGCCGGCCGCCGCGGCCGCCGCCAGCACGGAGTGCTCCTCGCATCCGGGATGCCGTTCCAGCAGGTCGCGGCCCATGCGGTAGTGCAGCTCCGCGGTCGAGACCGGTTCGTTCAGGCCCGAGCGCACGAGGAAGTCGCGCACGTAGGCGTCGGTCTCCAGCAGCACCTGCGCCGGAAACAGCACGTCGTAGATCCGGATGATGCCCTCGTCGTACAACTGCACGTCGTCCACGAACGGCGAGCCGCGGTGGAGGGTGAAGTTGAGGGCGTAGTGCAGGTCGTGGTAGAGGTTCGCGCCCGTGCTGATCACGAAGTCCACCAGCCCGCGCGACATCAGCTCCACGACGCACCCGCCCAGCCCGGCAGGCGTCAGCGCACCAGCCATTGTGAGCCCGATGGTCGTGTCGTGCTCCGGATCGAGCATCCTGTCGGTGAAGTTCCGGCAGGCTTCACCCAGGCGTGCCGCGTTGAAGGCCTGGAACCCCTCGTCGATCAGGTGCCGGACGTCGGCGCTGCCGCGGGGACGGTAGTAGTGGATCGGGCGGCCCGACAGCAGGGGAGGGCGGGACACCCCCGGCGAGCCCGGTGCGCGGTAGGGCACGAGTACCTCCGGTCAGGTAGCTTACCGTGAGACCGGTTCGGGCCGCCGGTCCGGCGCTTGCATTCACTTCAGCCCCGGCAGAAGAATCGACACGCATATGAACGGTGCGCTCGCCGGCGCGATCGCCGCCGCGGCCTCCTCCGCGCTTTTAGTCGCCCTGCTGTGCTACTTCTACGTGCGCCCGCTCCTGGCTGCGCGCCGGGAGGCCGAGGCCGCGGCCCAGGCGCACCAGGCCACCGTCGAAGCCCTCGCCCTGGCGATCGACGCCAAGGATCAGAGCAGCGTCAACCACATCCGTCGCGTCGTGATTTTCGCGACGGGACTGGCCAGGGCGATGGGACTGCCCGCCGCCGAGGTGCGCGCGATCGGGGCGGCGGCCCTGCTGCACGACGTGGGGAAGCTCGCGGTGCCCGAACACATCCTGTCCAAGCCGGGCCCGCTGACACGCGAGGAGTTCCAGAAGGTCCGCACGCACGCCCGCGCGGGCGCCGAGATCCTCGGCGAGGTGCCGTTCCCGCAGCCGGTGGCCCCGCTCGTGCTCAGTCACCACGAGCGCTGGGACGGCCGCGGGTATCCGGACGGCCTGCGCGGCAACGGGATTCCGGTCGGCGCGCGCATCCTCGCGGTCGTGGACTGCTACGACGTGCTGACGTCGGAGCGTCCGTATCACCGGGCGATGAGCAGCGATGCCGCGCGCCTGCTGCTGCAGCAGGAGGCGGGCCGCGCGCTCGATCCCGCCATCGTCGATCTGTTCCTGCGGCTGCTGCCCGAGTTCCGGCAGGATGTGGATCGCGCCCTCGCGGGGTCTGCCGGCGCCGCATCGGCCGAACCGACGGTCTACAGCGACATCGCGCTCGCCCATCGCGAAATCTACGCGCTGTACGAGATCGCCCAGTCGATCGGCACGACCCTCGGGGTCTCCGACACGATGTCGCTGATCGCGGCCAAGCTCGTGCCGCTCGTCCCGTTCTCCTCCTGCGCGCTCTTCCTGACCGAACCGGACGGCGATGCGCTGCGCTGCGTCTTCGCCACCGGCGTCGATGCCGGGCTCCTCGGCGGCCTGACGCTCAGGCCCGGTCAGGGACTGACCGGCTGGGTGGCGCGCAATCGCCGGCCGCTGGTGAACGCCAGGCCGGCCGCCGACCTGGAAGCCGTGGGTGCCGCCGCCGGTACCGCGCTGCAGTCGGCGCTGGTCTGGCCGCTCGAACACGGCGACCGCTTCATCGGGACGCTGAACCTTTGTCACGAGCAGCCCGGCTTCTACACCGACGACCACCGCCGCATCTTCGACCGCATCGCGGAACAGGCCGCCGCGGTCCTGCACAACTCGATCGTCTTCGAGCGGACGCGCGAAGACGCTCTCACCGACCCGCTGACCGGGCTTCCCAACACACGGTTCCTCCTGATCCACGTGGCCCGCGAGCTGGCGCGGGCGGAGCGCCTCCGCTCGGACGTGGCGATGATCGTGCTCGACCTCGACGACTTCAAGGAGATCAACGACACGCACGGCCACCACGTGGGCGACCAGGCGCTGCGGCAGACGGCCACGGTCCTGCGCTCCTCCATCCGCCCGTACGACATCTGCGTCCGCTACGCCGGCGACGAGTTCATCATCGTGCTCGCCGGCTGCGGGCGCGACGAGGCCGAACGCAAGCGGACCGATCTGCAGCAGGCGGTGAACCGGGCCTCGGTGACGCTGGAAACAGGGGCGCAGGTGCCGCTGCGGATCAGCGCCGGCGCGTCGGTCTTCCCGCACGACGGCGCCACGCACGAGAGCCTGCTGGCGCGCGCCGACGTCCGCATGTACCACGACAAGGCGCAGCGCCGCGAAGCCGCGACGAACCGGCAGCGCCCCGGAACACCGGGCACGCCGTCAACCCGCGCGGTGCTGTAGTCTGGCGCACCGCTCATCCCGCGCCTCCGTCCGAATCCACCCAGTCGCCACGCCGGCCGGTCAGGCCCGTCCACGCCACGGCGGCGCCGGTCGCGAGCAGCAACAACGCCACGCCGTCGGTCACGCCCGACTCCCACGCGAAGTCGTCGAGCAGCAGCCAGACCGCCGGGATCATCAGCAGCACGCCGACGGCCAGCGCCAGCGGCCGATTGAGCACGAGGCGCAGCAGGCGGCCGCGCGCGCGTCGCACGGGCATCACGGGCCGCATTATCGCCCGCGATCGGCTGCGATAGACTCCGCGGGTGTCCCCCCTGCTGACCCTGCCCCTCCTGCGCGTCGAGCCGGTGACGCCACGCGCGCGCCTGCTCACGCTCGATCTCGGCGGCTCGTCGCTGGCCTATCGCCCCGGGCAGGCGGTGATGGCCGGCCTGCACGGGCAGGCGGTGCGGCGCCCGTATTCGATTGCGTGCTCGCCCGGTCGGGCCGCGGCCCGTTCCGCACTCGAGCTGCTGGTGGGCGTGAACGCGTCGGGATCGGCGGGGCCACACCTCACACCCCTGACTCCGGGCGCCGCGATCGACATCGAAGGCCCGATGGGCGCCTTCACGCTGCCGGAGCAGGTGGCTACCTCCGACCTGCTGTTCGTGGGCGGCGGCACGGGCATCGCGCCGCTGCGCGCCATGATCGACCATGCGGTCGCCGAAGGGGCTGCCCGCCGGCTCGTGCTCTTCTACAGCGCCCGGCAGCCCGACGAGTTCGCCTTCATCGACGAACTCCGGGCGCACGAGCACGCCGGGCACCTGGAACTGCACCAGACGGTCACGCGGGAGTCGGCCGGATGGCCGGGCCGGACGGGCCGGATCGATCGAGACCAGTTGCGCGCCGCCTTGCGCGAGCCCGAGGGGACGCTGTGTTTCGTGTGCGGACCGGCCGCGATGGTGGAGGAAGGTGTGGACGCCCTGGCCCGGCTGGGTGTCCCCGACGACGCGATCCGGACGGAGTGGCGGCGGCGCTGACCCGGACCGGCTCCGCCTACATGCCGACGGCGTGGTAGCCGGCGTCCACCATCAGCACCTCGCCGGTGATCCCGCTGGCAGCCGGGCCGAGCAGGAACGCGCCGGCCTCCCCGACCTCGCTGGTTTCGATGTTCCGGCGAAGCGGCGCGCGATCGCGGTACACCCCCAGGACGCCCGAGAACCCCGAGATCCCCGCAGCGGCCAGCGTCTTCACCGGCCCGGCGGAGATCGCGTTGACCCGGATCCCCCGCGGCCCGAGGTCGGCGGCCAGGTACCGCATCGACGCTTCGAGTGCGGCCTTGGCCACGCCCATCACGTTGTAGTTCGGGAAGACGCGCTCGCTGCCCAGATAGGTGAGCGTCAGGATGCTGCCACCGCCGCTTCGCTCCATCAGCGGGGCAGCCCCGCGAGCGAGTGCGATGAGCGAATAGGCGGAGATGTCGAGCGCCGTGCGGAAGCCGTCCCTGGACGTCTCGGTGAAGGGCGAGGACAGCTCCTCGCGCGGCGCGAACGCGGCGCCGTGTACCAGGAAGTCGAGGCCGCCGAACTCCTGATCGATCTTCGCGAAGACGGCGTCGATGTCGGCGTCCACGGCCACGTCGCACGGGAGCACGAGCGGCTGGTGATCGAGGCTCGCGGCCAGCTCGCCCACGTGTTCCTCGAAGCGTCCCTGGTAGGTGAGCGCCAGCCGGGCGCCGCGGCTGGCCGTCGCCCGGGCGATCGCCCACGCAATCGATCGTTTGTTGGCCACGCCCACGACGAGGCCGCGCTTGCCGCTGAAATCGGTCATGGACACATCAACCCGGGGTCGGAGCAGGACGGGCAGGGACGGCCCTCGGGCCGGTCACTAGCGCCGCCGCTTGCGGCGGCCCTGACGCTGATTCCCCGGCTGGCCCTGTGAGTGGCCGCCTTGTCGTTGATTGCCGAAGCGCGGCAGGCCGCCCGGCTGGCCCTGCGGGCGCCGGCGTCCGCGGCGACGGCCGTCGGTGTTGCCGTTGGCGTTGCCCGCAGCGTGCTGGCCGCGCTGGTCGCGCTGATCGCGCGGCCCCCGCCCACCCGGCTGCCAGACCGTGAACTCGGTCGGCTTCCGTTCCGGCAGTTGTCCTTCCGGACGGGGCAACGTGGCGCGTATGAGCCGCCGATGGACGGGGCCTTCGTCCTCGTCACGCGGCGTCTCGCCGTCCGGGGCGTCGGGGACCGTGTCGTCGCGATCGGCGTCCGCCACCCCGTCGCCGGGCGCGAAGCCATCCGGTGGAGCAGCAACGAGGCTCTCGGGGGACGGCTCGCCTTCTTCGGAGGCGACGATCCGCCCGGGCGGCGCCTCGACGCCCTCGGCAACGGAGAGCGCCTCCTCGCGCTTCCGCCGTTGCGGGGGCACACGGGCGTGTTTGTACTCGTGATCGGCGTCGCACGTGGTGCAGCGCGTGTGCTTCACCTCGTCCTCGACCATGGCGACGACCGCGTGATTGGTGATACGCCGCTCTCGTGGACAGTAGTCGTCCAGAATGTCACCGAGCCGAAGCCGGCGTTGCTGCATGCACTCCCCCGGAATTACGGTCCTTTCTTCCTTACAGGTGGGATGTCGGAATCCGGTCGCGCGGCCGCGCGGGCGACTGGAAGTGTAACAGAAAACACCCTGGCGCCGCACCGCGCACGGCTCAGCCGTTCCGCGCCTCCTGACGAGCGAGCCACTGCCGGCACTCGTCGAGCGCGGCCCGCACCGCGGCGGGGGCGGTCGACTGCGGCGTCCGCTTCGCCCGCACCGACGCGATCGGTGTGGCCGCCGCGGCGGCGTCGTCGCCGAAGTGCTCGCTCGCCGCCCGCCACTCGTCCCGGGTCAGGTCGCCGAACTCGCGCCCATCGGCCAGCAGCCGCCGCACGAGGGTCCCGACGATCTCGTGCGCCCGTCTGAAGGGCACCCCGCGCGACACCAGGTAGTCGGCCACGTCGGTGGCGAGCAGCAGACCCGAGGCGGCGGCGGCCGCGCGCGACTCGACCAGCGCGAGCTTCGCGACGACGGCCGTCGTCGCGGCCAGCGACACCCGGACGGTGTCTTCCGCGTCGAAGACCGCCTCCTTGTCCTCCTGCAGGTCCTTGTTGTATCCGCTGGGCAGCCCCTTCATGGTCGTCAGCCAGCCGGTCAGGCGGCCGACGACCCTCCCGCTCTTCCCCCGCACCAGCTCCAGCGGATCGGGGTTCTTCTTCTGCGGCATCATGCTGCTCCCGGTGGCCGACTCGTCCGCCAGCTCGAAGAAGCCGTGCTCTTCCCCCGTGAAGATCACCAGGTCCTCGGCCAGGCGGCTGACGTGCACCATCGTCAGCGCCGCGGCGTGCAGGAACGCGGCGACGAAGTCGCGATCCGAGGAGGCGTCGATGCTGTTCAGCACGACGCGGCTGAACCCGAGCCGCCGCGCGAGGGCCGCCGTGTCCACGGCGTAGCTGGTGCCGGCGATCGCGCCGCTGCCGAGCGGCAGCGCATCCGCCTCGCCCGACGCCTGCGCGAACCGCTGGTGGTCTCTGCGGAGCGCCGCCGCGTGCGCCAGGAAGAAGTGCGCGACCAGGACCGGCTGCGCGCGGCGCAGGTGCGTGTAGGACGGCATCAGGGCTTCGCCGGCCCCAGCCGCCTGGCTGGCGCAGGCGCGAATCAGCTCTTCGAGCGCCGCCTGGAGCCCCGGGATCGTCCGCCGCACGTACAGCCGCAGGTCCAGCGACACCTGCTCGTTCCGCGAGCGCCCGGTGTGCAGCCGGCGGCCGGCATCACCGGCGCGCTCGACCAGCGACCGCTCGACGAAACTGTGCACGTCTTCGTCCGGGCCGTCCACGAACGCCGGGTTGCGGCGGCCCTCGTCGAGGATCGCCTGCAGCCCTCCCGCGATCGCACGATGGTCGTCCGGCCCCAGCACGCCCGCGTCGGCCAGCGCCTGCGCCCACGCGAGGCTGCCCGCCACGTCGTCTTCGAACAGGCGGCGGTCGAACGGAAAGGAGCGGCCGAAGTCGAACGCCGCCGGGTCGGGCGCGGAATCGAAGCGTCCGGACCAGAGGGCTGCACCCGACGATCCCGGAGCCGACGCGTGCGGATCCTTCGGCGCGGTCATCGCACCGTCCCCCGCATCCGCGGCTCGTCCAGCCCATCGAGGTCCACCACGCCCGTCATCGTCCCACCGCACCGGTCGAACGCCTCGCAGGCCGCGTCGACGGCCGCCGCCGGCTCGCGCCCGGTGATGGTCGCGAGGCTTTCCATCAGCTCCACCAGCTTCATGCCCACTCCGTTGACCGACACGGGTACCCCGTTCTCGAAGCCGATTGCCAGCAGGATGCGTCCGCGGGCGCTCACTGACTGGACAGCTCCCGCAGCCGCCGTTCCAGCGTCCGCGCCCGGCGCACGTCGGGAGCGACGACGAGGATCGTATCGTCCCCTGCGACCGTGCCGACGACCTCGGGCAGCTGCGCCCGGTCCAGCGCCACGCCCAGGAGCGGGGCCTGCCCGGGCCCCGTCCGGAGCATCACGAGCTGCTGCACACGGTCGACGCGGGACAGATACTCGGACATCGCCCGCTCGAACAGCACGACCGCCGAGGGAGAGACCGCCACCGGGGCGGCCGGGCGGTACGCGCGATCGGCGCCGCCCTTGAGCAGCCCCAGCTCCCGGATGTCGCGCGACAAGGTGGCCTGCGTCACGTCGAATCCCCGGCTCCGGAGGCGGCGCCGCAACTGCTCCTGGCTGCGGATGGGTTCCCGCTGTACGATCTCGAGCACGGCGGCCTGGCGTCGGGGCTTCATAAATATGCAGGCGGACGGGCCAGCATACCCGATCGCGGGCTGCAAGTGCCACACGCCCGCGTTGACGCCGCCCGACGGCTCCTGTATAAGTAGTCTTTTCCTGCATACGTCGTCATGACCCGATCACAGGAACACACGGCCACCGCCCCGCGCCCGGCGAGTCCGGACGCGCCGCGCGCCGCCATCGCCGGCGCGACCGGCTACGCCGGCCAGGAGCTGGTCCGCCTGCTGGCGCGTCACCCGCACGTCACGCTCACGGCGGCGATGTCGTCCGGCGCGGGCAGCCCGGTCCGCACGCTGCCGGCGCTGGCGCGCATCTGGGACGACCCGGTCACGCCGCTCGACCTCGATCGGCTGGGCGCGGAGGCGGACGTCGTCTTCCTGGCGCTGCCCGAGACGGCCTCGGCCGAGGTCGCGCCGGTCCTGCTCGGCCGCGGGCTGCGCGTCATCGACCTGTCGGGCGCCTTCCGGCTGCGGGCCGACGCGGATCGGGAGCGCTGGTATCCCGCCACGAAAACCCTCCCCGAGGGGGTCGTGTACGGCCTGACCGAGCGGCATCGCGACGCCATCCGCACCGGCCGGCTCATCTCCTGCCCCGGTTGCTATCCGACGGCGGCGCTGCTCGCTCTCGCGCCGCTCGCCGAGGCCGGGCTCCTGACGGGCGCCGTCGCCGTGGACGCGAAGTCCGGCATCTCCGGCGCCGGCAAGACGCCGTCCGACCGCACGCACTTCTCGGAGAACCACGGCAGCGTGGCGGCGTACGGTCTCTTCTCGCATCGGCACGGCCCGGAGATGGAACAGGAGCTCGGGATGACGGTGACGTTCGTCCCGCACCTCGTCCCGCTCGACCGCGGCATCCTCGAGACCATCTACGCGTCGGTCGCTCCGGGTGTCACCGACGCGCAGGTCGCCGAGACGCTCACGCGTGCCTACGCGGACGCGCCGTTCGTGCGCCTGACCGGTGCCGCGCTGCCCGAGATCAAGCACGTGGCGCACACCAACTTCTGCGACATCGGGTGGAAGCTGGACGAGCCGCGCGGCCGTCTCGTGCTCGTGGCCTGCCTCGACAACCTGATCAAGGGCGCGGCAGGACAGGCGATTCAGAACCTCAACATCGCGTTCGGCTTCGACGAGCGCGCCGGCCTGTTGTGACGCCCGCGGGCGGGACGCGGCGCGCCGCCGTCAGGCGGCCGCTCTGGCTCCTCAAGCTCGGAGGCGAGCTGCTGGAGCGTCCGGAGGAGATCAAGCGCGTCGCCGCCGGGATCGCCGCGCTGGCCAGACGGGTCCGGCTGATCGTCGTCCACGGTGGCGGTCGAGACATCGACGCGGGCCTCGCCCAGGCGGGTGTCGAGAAGGTGCAGGTGGACGGGATCCGGGTGACCGATGCGCGAACGCTCGACGTCGTCGTCGCCGTGCTGGCCGGAACGGTCAACACCCGTCTGGTTGGCGCACTCCGGCAGGCGGGCGCCAGACCGGTCGGGCTTACGGGGGCGGACGCCGACGTGGCAGTGGTGAAGACCGCCGGCCCGATGACGTCCACCACCGGGAAACGCGTGAGCCTCGGGCTGGTGGGCACGCCGGAGCCGAGCGGCCGCCCGCTTCTGTTGAGCGCCCTCGTCAGCCGCGGCTACCTGCCGGTCGTCGCCTGCATCGGCGCCACACGCGACGGCCGCCTGCTCAACGTGAACGCCGACACGCTCGCCGCCCACGTGGCCGTCAGCGCCAGGGTCGACCAGCTCGTCATCGCCGGCGGCACGGCCGGCGTGCTGGACGACGAGGGACGGACCATCGACCGGTTGCAGGCGGCGGAGGCCCTCCGGCTGATCCGGCGGGGTACCGCCAGCGCCGGCATGATCGCCAAGCTGCAGGCCTGCCGTGCCGCTGTCAGTGGCGGGGTGCGGCGTGTCGCCATCGTCAGCGGGAAGGGGAACGCGCTCGCCGCGCTGGCGAGCCGGTTGAGCGCCGACACCGGCACCGAGATCACGCCATGACCAGACTCGACGACATCCGCGCGCTCGAAGCGCAGCACATCGTGCCGACCTACGCCCGGCAGCCGGTCATGTTCGTGCGCGGCGACGGCGTGTATCTCTACGACTCGGAAGGCAGGGCCTATCTCGACATGCTCTCCGGCATCGGCGTCGCCGCCCGTGGGCACGCGGATCCTGATCTGACGCGCGCCATCGCGGAGCAGGCGGCGACGCTGATGCACGTGTCGAACCTGTACTTCCACCCGCTGCAGGCCGAGGCGGCGAGCCGTCTCGCGGCGCTGTCGGGGCTGCCGCGCGTCTTCTTCTGCAACAGCGGTGCGGAGGCGGTCGAGGCCTGCCTCAAGTTCGCCAGACGCTACTGGCACACCACGGGGGAGCGGGAGCGGACCGGCTTCGTGGCGCTCGAAGGGGGCTTCTCGGGCCGCACGATGGGCGCGTTGTCGGTGACGCACAACGAGCACTACCGCGAGCCGTTCGAGCCGCTGGTGCCCGGCGTCACCTTCGTCAACCCGCGCGACCCCGCCGCGATCGCCGCCGCGATCACGGACCGGACGGCCGCGATCATCGCCGAGCCGATCCAGGGTGAAGGCGGCGTCCGCCCGCTCCCGCAGGCGTCGGCCGACGCGATCCGGGACGCCTGTCGCAGCACCGGCACGCTGTACATCGCCGACGAAGTGCAGTCGGGGCTCGGGCGGACGGGATACCCCTTCTACTTCCAGGCGCTCGGTCTCGAACCGGACCTGGTGTCGGTCGGCAAGGCGCTCGGCGGCGGCGTGCCGATCGGCGCGACGCTGGTCTCCGAGCGCGTGGCGCAGGCGATCGCGCCCGGCGACCACGGCACGACCTACGGCGGGAACCTGCTCGCGTGCCGGGCGGCGATCGTCGTCCTGGAGCAGCTCGCCTCCGGGCGCCTCCTGGAACACATCCGCGCGGCGGGGGTACACCTGGAACGCCGGCTCCGGACGCTGGCGCTGGCTCATCCGGCGATCGTGGAGATCCGGGGTGCCGGGCTCATGCGCGGCATCGAGCTGACGATCGACGCCGGGCCGGTTGTGGATCTGGCCCGCGAGCGGGGACTGCTGGTGAACCGCACCGACCGCACGGTCGTCCGCATGCTGCCGCCGTTGACCGTGACCGAGGCGGATCTGGATCGGGCGGTCGACATCCTCGACGAGGTGCTGGCCGCCGTGGCCGTCGAGGTGACCCGATGAGCGCGTCGCCGCGCACGCCCGCCATGGATGGTCCGGAGCTGCGCCCGGTGCCGGGAGGCGTGACGGCGCCAGCGGGGTTCCGCTCCGCGGCGCTCCACTGCGGCATCAAGGTCGCGGCGCCGGATCTGATGCTGCTCGCCGGCGACGGGCCGCTGACCGCGGCGGCGATCTTCACGACGAACCTGGTTCGCGCCGCACCCGTGCTCGTATCCGGCGAACACCTCGCCGCCACGGCCGGCCAGGCCAGGGCGCTGCTCATCAACAGCGGCTGCGCCAACGCCTGCACGGGCGAGGACGGGATGCGCGACGCGCGGCAGTCCGCTGCGGCCGTCGCCGAAGCGCTCGGCTGCCGGGCCGAGGCGGTGCTGCTGGCCTCGACCGGCGTGATCGGCGTGGCGCTGAAGATGCCGGCGCTGCTGTCAGGCATCCCGACCGCCGTGCGGCAGCTCGCACGCGACCGGGGCGACGAGGCGGCGGGCGCCATCATGACCACCGACACGGTGCCGAAGCAGGCGGCGGTGACGGTGGATGCCGGGTCCGGATCGTTCACCGTGGGGGGCATGGCCAAGGGCGCCGGGATGATCGAGCCGCACATGGCGACGATGCTGGGCGTGCTGACGACGGACGCCGGGATCGCTGCGCCGCTGCTCCGGCGGGCGCTCGTCGAGGCGGCCTCGGAGTCCTTCAACGCCATCACCATCGACGGGGACACGTCCACGAACGACTCGCTGTTCGCGCTGGCGTCTGCTGCGAGCGGCGTGGTCATCGACGAGAGCCGCTACCCGCTGTTCGTGCGGGCGCTGACCGACGTGGCGCGGGACCTGGCGCTGGCGATCGTGCGCGACGGCGAGGGGGCCACCAAGGTCGTCGCCGTGCGCGTGCGGGGCGCCGCACAGCAGGAGGACGCCCGCGCGATCGCGCGCACGGTCGCCGGGTCGCTGCTGGTCAAGACCGCCGTGCACGGGGGGGACCCGAACTGGGGCCGGATTCTCGCGGCGGCCGGGCGCGCCGGCGTCGCGTTCGATCCGGCGCGGGCCAGCGTGCGGGTCGGCGACGTCCTGCTGTTCGAGCGCGGCCGGCCGCACGACGACGCCGCGCCGCTTGCCGCGGTACACCTCCGCAACACGGACGTGGACATCGAGGTCGACCTGGGCGAGCCGGACGGCGCCGAGGCGACGATCTGGACGTGCGATCTCAGCGCCGACTACGTCCGGATCAACGCGGAGTACCGCACCTGATCCGGCGCGGCAAGGTGGAGGCCCCATGATCGACACCGTCGGCGGCACCGGCCTGCGGCGGAAGGACTTCCTGTCGGTGCTCGATCTCTCGGCAGACGGGCTGGTCCGGCTGCTCGACGTCGCGTCGCGCCTGAAGTCCGAACGGGCTCGCAGCGTGCGCGGCCCCGCCTCGACCGCGCTCGCCGGCCGGCACGTGGCCACGTGCTTCCAGAAGCCGTCGCTGCGCACCCGCTCCACGTTCGAGATCGCTGTCCGCGAGCTGGGCGGCGACGTGCTGCAGGTGCCGCCGGAATCGTTCGACGGCGCGCGCGAGCCCCTGGCGGACGTGGCGCGGAACCTCGAGCGGTGGGTGCACGCGCTCATTCTGCGGACGTTCGCGCAGGACAAGGCGGCGGCGGTCGCCGCCGTGGCGGCGCGGCTGCACGTGGTCAACGCCCTGACCGACGAGGAGCATCCCTGCCAGGCGCTCGCCGACTTCCTCACCCTGCGCGAACGGTGGGGGGGCTGGCAGGGTCGCGCGCTCGCCTACGTGGGCGACGGCAACAACGTCGCAGCATCGCTGACGCACGCGGCCGCGCTGCTCGGCGTGTCGATCCGCCTGGCCACGCCCGAAGGCTACGAGCTGCCGGCCCGGGTGATCGCAACAGCCCGCACCGCGTCCGACAACGCGGACATCCGCTGCACCCACGATCCGGAGGAGGCGGTGTCGGGGGCCCACGCGGTGTACACCGATGTCTGGGCCTCGATGGGCCAGGAGGCGGAAGCCGACCGGCGGCGGCGAGCGTTCCGGCCCTACCAGGTGAACCGGGAGCTGATGCAGCGGGCCGCGCCGGGCGCTCTCTTCATGCACTGCCTGCCCGCCCACCGCGACGAAGAAGTGACGGCAGAGGTCCTCGAGTCGGCCGCGTCGGTCGTCTTCGATCAGGCCGAGAACCGGCTCCACACGCAGAAGGCGCTGCTGCTGATGCTGCTCACATGACCCCATCCGCCCCGCTCGCCCCCATCTGCCGTTAGAATTCCCGGGTGCAGCCCCGCTGGCTCGATCACTACGACCCGGACGTCCCGCCCACGCTGGCGCCCTATCCGGACCGCACGCTGCTCGACTGCCTGGACGAGATCGTCAACAAGCAGCCCCGGCATCCGCTGGTGCTGTTCAAGGGGGCAACCCTCACGGCGGAAGGGCTCCAGCAGCGCAGCCAGGCGATGGCCGCCGCGCTCGTCGAGGCCGGTGTGGAGCCTGGCGCGCGAGTGGCACTGCTGCTCCCCAACACGCCGCAGTTCCTGATCGCACAGTTCGGCATCTGGAAAGCGGGCGCGATCGCCGTCCCGCTGAACCCGCTGTACTCCGAACGCGAGCTGCAGGAGGCGCTGACGGCCACCGGCGCCACGGCGGTGGTGACGCTGACCCCCTTCTACACCCGCGTGAAGGCCGTGCAGGCGCGAACCGCCGTGCGGCTCGTCATCGCCACGTCCATCAAGGAGTACCTCCCGCCGATGCTGCGGGTGCTGTTCGTGCTCTTCAAGGAGCGCAAGGACGGCCACCACATCCGCCTCCAGACGGGTGACGTCTGGCTGCGCGACCTGCTCCGCCGGTACCAGGACGCCCCGGCGCCGAATCGCCCGGTCGGCCCGGACGACCCGGCGGTCGTCCTGTCGAGCGGTGGCACCACGGGGACGCCCAAGGGGGTGCTCGGGAGGCACCGCGACTACGTGATCGCCGGCATCCAGCTGCACGCGTGGACCCGGTCGGCGCGCATGGACTGGCTCGATACGGTGATGCTGCCGCTGCCCCTCTTCCACGTCTACGCGAACGTCGGCGTCCAGGGGCTCGCCTTCATCGGCCGCAATCCGCTGTCGCTGGTGCCGAACCCGCGCGACATCCCGGACCTGCTGGACACGATCGCGAAAGTGCGGCCCGGCTGCTTCAACGGCGTGCCCGCCCTGTACACCGCCATCCTCAACCATCCACGGGTGCAGAAGGGCGAGATCGACCTCAGCTCGATCAAGCTGTGCGTCTGCGGGTCGGCTCCGCTGATGGCGGAGACGAAGCGCCGGTTCGAGGAAGCCACCGGCGCCCGCATCGTCGAGGGCTACTCCTTGACCGAGGCGATGATGGCGTGCCTGGTGAACCCGGTGCGCGGCACGCAGAAGGTGGGGTCGATCGGCGTGCCCCTGCCCGACGTCGAGGTCCTCGTGGTGGATACCGATACGGGAGACCGGGAGCTGCCCGCAGGCGATCCGGGTGAGCTGCTGCTCCGGGCGCCGCAGCTGATGCAGGGGTACTGGAACAACCCCGGCGAGACCGCCACCGCGCTGCGCGTACACGGGAACGGCGGCCCATGGCTGCACACCGGTGACCTGGCCTACCAGGACGAGGACGGCTTCGTGTTCATCGTGGACCGGACGAAGGACATGATCAAGACGAGCGGCTTCCAGGTGTGGCCCCGGGAGATCGAGGAGGTGGTGGCGGCGCATCCGGCCGTGATGGAAGTCGGCGTGGCCGGCGTACCGCACGCGACGAAGGGCGAAGCGGCCCGGGCGTGGGTCGTGCTGCGGGACGGACACACCGCGACGGCCGAGGAACTGCGCGCCTGGTGCCTCGAGCGGCTCGCGCCCTACAAGGTGCCCGCGGAGTTCGAGTTCCGCTCGTCGCTGCCGAAGACGATCGTCGGGAAGGTCCTGCGCCGCGCCCTCACCAGCGAACACACCGGGTCATAGCGGCCGGACCTCCACACCCGCCTCCTCCAGCGTCCGGCGGACCCGGGCGGCCATGAGTACGGCACCCGGGGTATCGCCGTGCAGGCACAGGGTGTCGGCCTCGATGCGCAGGTCGCTGCCGTTCGCGTCGGTCACAACCCCGCTGGTGACCAGTCGCACGGCCCTGGCGGCCGCCACGTCCGGATCGCCGAGCACGGCGCCCACTGCGGAACGAGCCACCAGGCGTCCCCGCGCGTCGTAGGCGCGATCGACGAACGCCTCCCTGGCCGTCCGCAGGCCCACCCGCCGGCCCGCCTCGACGAGCACGGAACCGGCCAGTGCCACCAGGATCAGCGCGGGATCGACCGCGGCCACGGCCTTCGCGATCGCCTGCGCCAGGGCCGGGTTGTCGGCCGCCATGGTGTACAGCGCTCCGTGCGGCTTCACGTGGCGGAGCCGCGCGCCCTCGAGCGCGGCCACGCCCGCAAGAGCGCCCACCTGGGACGCCACGAGATCCTCCACGTCGCGGGGTGTGACCGGCCGGTCCGCCCGGCCGAAGCCGGCGGGATCGGGCAGGCCCGGGTGCGCGCCGATGGCTGCGCCGTGCCGGAGGGCCAGTGCGACGGTGCCGCGCATCAGGGCGGGGCTGCCTGCGTGGACGCCGCAGGCGATGCTCACGGACGTGACGTGGGGCAGCAGCCCCGGGTCCACGCCCAGCGGGAACTCGCCGAGGTCTGCGTTCAGATCGATCGAGCGGCGCGGCATCAGGCCCCGCTCCGGGCTGGCGTCAGATGCCGGCGCCTTCGGGGTATTCGAGTGCCAGCTTCAGCTCTCGCGACAGCGTCTCGACCGTCGTGCCGCTCCGCTTCCAGGCGCCGTCGGTCTCGAAGCGCTGGTCGCCGATGCGACGGCCCCACGGCGCGATGACGCGACCGATCGCGCGGAAGTCCGTCCGTTCCACGTGCTCCTGATCGAGCTTCCGGACCACGTCGGGCGAGACGCGCAGGAACGCCCGGAGCGCCGTCGCCGACTTGATGCTGTACTTCCGGCCGCCCCATGCCGCGCCGAACACCACCGACACCTGCCTGAAGTAGTTCACGAAGAAGCGGCGTGACTCGTCGCGGAACTCCGCCGCCTTCCGGGTGCTGCCGAACGCGTCACCCGCGAACAGCTTCTTGAGCTCCTGGGCGAGCGGCGCCTGGGCCACGCGTCCCCTGCCCACGCCGAGCAGCTTGATCTCGCCGTGGAGGGCCGAGTCCTCGCGATCGTTCAGCGCGCGCACGACGTCGTGGGCCGCCGCCAGCGACTCGTCCCGATAGAGCTGCCGGCCGGACAGGCTGACGAGGTGCGACGGGTTCAGCCTGGTGTGCTTCGCGTTGATCGTGACGAACATCTGGACGACGTGATCTTCGGGAAGCCGGTCGAAGATCACCGCGGGGACGGAGAACGGCTCGTCGCCGAAGCGCTCGATGTCGGCGTGCAGCGCCAGCAGGCGGTGCTGGCCATCGATGGCCCGCAGGATCCCTTCACGCTCGGGGACCTTCAGCCGCCCGAGCGAGGACCCCGTATCCACCGGCTCGAAGGCCAGCGGCTGGTCGCACGAGATGATGACCGCGCCGGGAATCGACGGGAGGTCGCGCGCCTGACGGCACTGTTCGTAGTACTGGACGAGCTCGTCGATCTTCCGGCGGATGATCTGGCGCTGGTACGCCCTGTCGCTCGACGCGATGCGCCGCTCGAGCAGATCCCAGTTCACCTTCGGCGTCAGCTTCTTGCCGCCGCGAACCGGCTGCTGCCCCGAGTCCCCGTAGCTGAGCACCTCGAAACGGACCAGCTTGTCGATGTCGTTCGCGGTGAGGGAGGCCTGGTAGAACTGCACCCCGAACTGCTGCATGCGGATGGCGGCGACGTTGATCATGAAGACGCGGATTGTATCGACCGTTCCCCCGGGATCTCAACCGTTTTTTGGCCTGTTTTCGATGCTTTCCCCGGAACCGTGACCGATGGCGCTTCCTAAAGAGCGTGTCTGGAACGACTTAGACGGACAGCCCGGCCGCGGCTGGCCCTGCCGGAGCCACCCGGGCGGGCAGGGGGGCTGCCCGCGTCGCCGGTCGCGTGGCGCTATCGCGTGGGGATGGTCCAGAGGTAGATCGTGCGCCCCTCGACGCTCTGCGTCTCCTCCGGCTCCCAGTCGCCCATGTCGAAGGCGTGCGACACGATGCGGGTTCCAGGCCTGAGCGCCTTGAGCGTGGGCATCAGCTTCAGATTCAGCGACGGCAGCAGGTACAGCGTGATGACGGTGGCGTCGCTGAGATCGGTCGTGAACAGGTCCTGGTTCAGGAACTTCACCTTGTCGGTCACACCGGCGGTCTTGGCGTTGGCGTTGGCCTCCTGGATGCGGACCGGGTCGATGTCGATGCCGATCGCCCGGGTCCCGTAGGTCTTGGCCGCCGTGATCGGAATGCGACCGTCACCGGAGCCGAGGTCGTACAACACGTCCTTGCCGGTCACCTTCGCCAGCTTCAGCATGGCATCGACCACTTCCTGCGGCGTGGGCACGAAGATGACGTCCGGCGTGCGCAGCTGATCCTGCTGGCCCGCCTGCGCGGGTGCGGCAAGAGCGCCGACGAGTGCCAGACACAACGCGATTCGATACATGGCGTTCGTCTCCCCGAGGGTGGTTGGGTCGCTTCCGAGTCGCCGGCTTCAGCCGGTCGGTGGGTCACTGTAGCACGCGGACGCGGAGGAGCTGGCGTCAGAACCCGACCCTGACACCGAGGCGCAGGATGCGTGGGCTCTGGCACTGGGCGATCTGGCGGTAGTTGGCCGCCGCGGCATTGCGGGCGCGCACGAGCGCGGTGTTCGCGTTGAAGACGTTGAACAGATCGGCGTAGACGTCGAGTGCCGCGCGCGCGACGCGCACCCGGCGCGCCAGCCGCAGGTCGGTCGTCCACAGGTTCGGCAGCCGGTACGTATCCACCTGGGGTGTCACCAGGATCGTCAGCGGGTCCACGCCCAGGGCCGCAAACACGAAGGGCGGAAACGGGTACCCCTCCCGCCCGAACACACTCGCGGCCGCGTCGAGCTCCCAGGGCAGGTGCCACGTCCCGCTGGCGCTGACCTGCCACCGGGCGTTCAGGAAGACCTGCCCCGTTTCTCCAGCCAGCGGCGCGTACGGCCCCCCGTCGACGAGCGGCTCGGTGTCGGTCCGGGTCGGATTCCCGAACCGGTCGTAGAGCCCCTCGGGAGCGTAGTGCTCGCGGGCGTGGTTCCAGGCCACCGTGACCCGGCCGTTCCAGCGCGGCCCCGCCTGCCGGACGAGCGTGGCTTCGATGCCGTGGTAGTCGGTGTAGTACCCGGGCCACGTTTCGAAGCGGAACCCCCCGCCTCCGGCGATCACCGCCGCCATGTCCGGAATCCAGGTCGGGATGTCGTAGGTCAAGCCATCCGGCAGCGTGCCGGTCAGGTTCGGCCCTCGCGAGTAGTCGTCGTCGGAGACGCCCACGCGCCGCAGCGTGTTCCCGAAGTGGTTGACGGTTCTCGTGTAGGTGTAGGCCACCTGCACCCCCACCCGCGGGGCCAGATCCACGTCCAGCCCGCCCACCACGCTGGTCGTCCGCGGCGGCCGCACCTCCCCGAGCCGGTTCGGCGTGCGCGTCGAGACCATCGAAGGAGCCGCCGGATCGAAACCACCACCGACCTGGATCTGCTGGCCGAGCTGCACTTCGTCGGGCGAGGCCAGCTGATCGCCGTTGGCGTCCACCCACCGGAACTCGCGGAACCCGACGCTGCTGCTCGGGTTGAACGCCGAGGTCAGCGCCGTCGGCAACTGGCCGGCCGCGCGGCTGATGCTGCCGCGCACGATCCAGCGTCGCGCCTCGTCCACCGCCCAGCTCGCCCCTGCACGCGGCGAGAGGGTGTTCCAGACGAAGGGCAGGTCGAACCCGTCGAAGACGACGCCGGGCACGATGTCCGGGAAAGCGGGGTTGCCGTCCGCGCGGCTCGGCAGCGCCGCGCCGGCCTGCCGATCGAACCGGATGCCCGCGTCGAGCGTGACGCGCGAGACCCGCACGGTGTCGGCCACGTACAGGGCCAGCGACTCGACGCGATTCACGCCCAGTCCCTCGCGGTACACGCGCACGCGGCGGTCGGTCAGGGAGTTGTCCAGCGCGAGCAGGCCGTGGCCCGGCCAGACGGTCCGCGTGTGCGCATCCACCCGCTGCCATTCGGTGCCCAGCTGGAACTCGTGCGCCAGCGACCCCGTGGACGCCGCGGCCGTCGCCTCCACGCTCGCATCCCGCTGCGGCCGCACGTTCTCCGCCAGGAAGACCGACCCGAAAGACCGGCTGAGCCGCGTGCTGCGCCCGGCACCCATCTCCATGCCCCCGGCGGGATCCAGCTCGAACCCGGTGTTGAAGTACGCGAACCGGGCGGTGGCAAACAGGCCCGCACCGAAGGTGTGGTTGTCCTCGACCTTCCACAGGCCGCGAAACGGGTTGGCGGCGTACGCGTTGTGCTGGTTCTGGAGCGCCGTCGCGGCGGGAAACAGGATGTTGCCGGCGCCCGAGGGGGTCCGGCCTTCCTTCAGCTTGTCGCCGTCGAAGTAGAGCACGCTCACGAGATCCCGGCTGGTGGCCTGCCAGTTGACCTTCACGTACGGGTTGCGGATCCGGGTGCGATCGACCAGGCCGTTCCGGACCAGGCGCACGTCCTGTTCCGACCACGAGCCGTAGAACCACGCCCGATCCCGGACCAGCGGTCCGCCCAGATCGATCCCGTAGTCGGCGATCTGACGCACGCGGTCAGCCGTGTCCGCCGTCACGCCGAGTCTGCGCAGCTCGTCCGGCACGTTGGCCGACTCGAGCCCCTCGCTCGAGAAGTGGCCCCGCACCTGGCCCCGGAACTCGTTGGTGCCGCGCCGGACCACGAGGTTGAGGCCCAGCCCCCCGGTCTGCTGCCGGATGTCGTGCCCGGCCGTGCTGACCTGCACTTCGTCGAAATTGTCGAGGTTGAAGTAGATGGGCGCCGAGCCGGTCGAGACCATGTCGGTCACGGTCACGCCGTCGAGCGTCCACACCGTGTCGAGGCCGCGCGTCGCCTTGGACACCAGCCCGGACTGCTGCCCGGTCTCGTTCCCGGCCACGTTGACGCGGTCCAGCAGCACGCCCGGCACGGTCCGCAGGAGCGCGAAGATGTCCCGCGAGGTGGGGATCGTCTCCAGTTCCGCCCGAGTGAAGTTGGTGGCCGTGCCGTGCGCGCGAGGGTCGACCACCGGCCGCTCCGCCGTGACGTCGATCGCGGCCTCCACGGCCGCCACCCGGAGCGTGATCGCCAGGTCCGACGTGCGACCGACGTGCACGGGCAGGTCGTCGATCGTCCTCGCCGAGAAGCCGTCTCGCGCCGCCGTGACCTCATAGGCTCCCGGCGCCACGTTCGGAAACCGGAACCGGCCGGCCTGATCGCTGACCGTGTCCGTGGTCCAATCCGCGCCGCTCAGCGTGATCACCGCGTCCGGCAGGGGCAGACCCTGCTCATCGACGATCGACCCGCTGACGACGCCTCCCGCCACCTGCGCCCGCGCCGTACCGCCGCACATCACGGCAAGCACGACGGCCGCCCACACCCCATTCCTCAACACGACCTCCTCAGGGAGGCTAGCGTGGCGGACGTGTGACGGGTGCGTCAACGTCCGGAAGCAGACAGGAAGAGACAGGAACGACGATCGTTCGGCGCTGCCGGCAGGCTACAGGGCGGGCACCCGTCCGGACAACAGGGCACCCAGCTCGCCGGAGCCGAACTGCAGACCGACGTAGAAGGGGCCGAACTCGGCGAACTTCGCGCTCGCCTCGTCGAACCGCATCTCGTAGATCAGCTTCTTGAAGACGAGCGGATCCTGGGCGAAGAGGTCCACGCCCCACTCCCAGTCGTCGTAGCCGATCGAGCCGGAGATGACCTGCGTGACCCGCCCGGCGTACTGACGGCCGATGACGCCATGCTCGCGCATCATCGCGGCGCGGCGCTCGAACGGCTCCGAGTACCAGTTCAGCGTTTCACCCCGCCGCTTGTTCATCGGGTAGAAGCAGACGTAGCGCGCCTTCGGCAGGTCGAGGAAGAGGCGCGACATGACGCGCTGCCGCTGCGACTCCATCTCCGCGTCGAAGGCGCGCTCGAACTCGTCGCTCCCGGGTGTGAACTTCTGCCCCACCTGCTCGTGGAGCTTGGCCGTCATCTCGTACATGCCCAGCTCGACGACCGACACGTACGAGGTCGTCGGCTCCAGGAGTTCGCCGAGCCGCGACTGCCCCAGCGCAAGCTGGGCCTGCGCCAGGTCCTCCATGCCCCGCCGGAAACACACGAACATCAGGTCGGCCTTGTGGCCGAGCATCTGCACGAACGCGGTCGAGCCGGCGTCGGGCACGGCCAGCGCCCGGGCCGCTTCGTCCGCCACGGCCGCACGGTCGGCGTCCGACAACCCGCGGACGGCGCTCCAGCGGATCCGGTACATCAGGTGGAGGACGCTCCAGCCCTCGAGCGTCTCGGGTACGAACGGGTTGTGCATGGGGAGATGGTAATACGGCTCACGGCTCACGGCTCGGGGCTCAGGGCTCAGGGCTCAGGGCTCAGGGGCCGATTTGACGCTGCACGGCTTCAGGGTTGGAATGAAGGAAGCCGTTTCGCGAGCACCACGCATGATCATCGCCACCTGGAACGTCAACGGCGTGCGGGCACGGCAGGCGCAGCTCCAGGAGCTGCTCGACCGTGTCGCCCCTGACGTCCTGTGCCTGCAGGAGCTGAAGGCCGCACCCGACCAGCTTCCCGTCTGGCTCCTGGATCTCGAGGACTACTGGTGCTGCTGGCACGGGGACAGGGGCTACTCGGGCGTCGGCCTGCTCCTGCGGCGGAGCACCTTCGCCGGCCAGCCACGATTCGAGCACCCGCCGTTCGACCACGAGCACCGGATCGTCACCGCCGCGCTGCCGCCGTTCACGATCGCGTCGGTTTACGTGCCGAACGGCGGCAAGGACTTCCAGGCCAAGCTCCGGTTCCTCGAGGCGATGGACGCGTTCGCCGCCGAGTACGCGGCCGCGGGCCGGCCGCTCGTCCTCTGCGGCGACATCAACGTGGCGCGGGCCGACATGGACGTCCACCCGAAGGAGCGCAAGCCGACGGCCATCGGCCAGCTTCCGGAGGAACGGGCGCTGCTCGCCGGCATCCTCGATCGCGGACTGGTGGACGTGCACCGCGCGCTGGATCCCGACAACGCGGAGCTGTTCACCTGGTGGGCACCCTGGCGCAACCTGCGCCAGCGCAACATCGGCTGGCGGATCGACTACGTGCTGGCGAGCCGGGCGCTGGCCGCACACGCCACGTCCTGTGTCGTCGAGCGCGAGACCGGCACCAGCGACCACGGGCCGATCGTCGCGCGGTTCGAGGGGATCGCATGAGGGCACCGCCGCCCCGCGTCTCCTGCCCGGTGCTCCTGTCGGCGGTCGCGCTCTGGTGCACGCTGGCGCTGGCGCCGGCGGCGGCCCCGGGCGACGGGCACCCGGGCGTCCTGCTGTCGAGGCAGCTGGCCGACGCGCAGGGCCTGTCCGCGGGCGACGTGGTGCGCTTCTCCACCGCCGACTCGGGCGCCGGCGCCGTGGCGTTCACGGTGATCGGCATCTACGAGCCCACCCCCGATCCGATGCAGATCAACGCCTCCAAGTTCGAGGCGCGGCTGCACCTGCCGGATCTGCTGGCCATGACCGCATCGCCGGACGACCTGCTCGCCGCTGAGACCGTGGATCAGATCAACGTGGCGCTGCACGATCCCGCTGGCGCCATCGAGTTCGCGCGCCACATCACCACCCGGGTCCCGGGCGTGCAGGCCCGGGCGGCGTCCTCGTCCAACCGCGGAAGCGTCTTCGTCGTGCTGGAACAGTTCCACCTGGCCATCGCCATCGTGACGATCTTCGCGAGCACGGTATTCCTCCTCGCCCTGTCGGTCATGCTGGTGGACGAGCGCCGCGAGACGGTCGGGGTGCTGCGGCTGATCGGGCTCACCTCCCGCCGCGTGCTGGCCCAGGTCTTCACGGAGGGCCTGCTGATCGCGGTGTCCGGATCGCTGTTCGGCCTGGTGCTCGCGCTCGCGTCGGAGTCGCTGATCAACCGCTATTTCCAGTGGCACTACGACACGGCGCTGATCTTCGTGGAGGTCACGCCGGCCGTGGCGGTGCAGTGCCTGCTCATCGCCGTGCCGCTCGGCGTCCTCGCCAGCGTGGCGGCGTCCTGGACGCTGTTGCGGCGGCAGGTCCTCTTCCTGGCCCGGCGATGAGCGCGTTCGCGTTCGCCTGGCGCAGCCTCCGTCGTCAGCCCGCCCGGGCCCTGCTCGGCGTGCTCGGCGTGGCCTCGGTGGGTGCGCTGCTGTTCGACATGCTGCTGCTGTCCAACGGCCTGGTGCTCTCGATGGAGCAGGTGCTGGCCGGCACGGGATTCGACCTCCGCGTCGGCCGCGGCCCGGGCATGCCGGGGTCCGGGTGGATCATCCCGGACGCCACGAACAGGGCCGGCGCCCTGACGGCACTGCCGGAGGTGGAGGAAGCCGTGCCGATCCGCTTTGGCGACGGCGCGGTGGCGAGCGGCGCGGGGGGCGATCTCGCGGTGCGCGTCGTGGCCACGACCCCCTCCCGGCACCCCGCCTGGATGCTGCACGCGGGCCGGTCGATTGCCTCCAACGGTGCCGCCGAAATCGTCATCAACCCGAACCTGGCACGGGGCGAAGGATGGGAGCCGGGAGACGAGGTGTCGTTCCGGGCGTACTGCACGAGCGGGAACTCCGTGACCCCGCCGGTTTCTCTCCGCGTCGTCGGCATCGCCGAGTTCCCCTTCGAAGACGAAGGCGGGCTGACGGTGGGAACGTCGCTGCGCGACCTGGACGTGGCCTGCGGCGGCAACGGCGAGGACATCGCGGATCAGTTCCTCGTGGTGAGCGCCGCCGCGGCCGGCACGGCGGCCGCGCGCTCGGCGATCGAGGAGGCACAACCCGGCTTCACGGTCGCCGCGAACGAGGAGATCGTCGGCCAGCTCCAGGGAGGGCTCTCGTACTTCCGGCAGATCTCGCTCGTGCTGATCACGGTCACGATCGGCTTCGCCTTCCTCCTCGTCACCGTGCTGCTGACGGTGTCCGTGAACCAGCGCACGGGCGAGATCGCGGCCCTGCGCGCACTCGGCTTCTCGCGGCGCCGGGTCGTGGCCGACGTGCTCAGCGAGTCGGTGCTGCTGGTCGGCACCGGCTGCCTCCTGGCGCTGCCCCTCGGACTCGGCCTCGCGCGCGTGCTCGATCGCATCCTCAAGTCGATTCCGGGCATCCCGGAGCCGATCCACTTCTTCGTCTACCAGCCCAGAGCGGTGGCCATCCACTTCGCGCTCTTCGCCTTGACGGCGGTCGTGGCCGCCGCCTGGCCGATGCTGATGGTCGCGCGGCTGCCGATCGCGGCCACGCTCCGGCGCGAGGTGGTGTCGTGACGGTCGTCGAAGCCCGCGGCGTGTCGCGCGTCTTCCCCATGCCTGCCGGGCCGGTGGTCGCCGTGCGCGACGTGTCGCTCCGGGTGGACGCGGGCGACTACGTCGCGCTCTGCGGCCCCTCCGGGTGCGGCAAGTCCACGCTCCTGCACCTGCTCGGATGTGTCGACGGGCCGACCAGCGGCACGCTGTTCTTCGAGGAGCACGACGTGGCCACCCTGGGTGATCGCGAGCGCAGCGGCATCCGGCTGCGCCGGATCGGCTTCGTGTTCCAGCGGTTCTTCCTGTTGCCGATGCTGAGCGCGGCCGAGAACGTCGCGCTCCCGCTGGCGGAAGCAGGCGTGCCGAAACCGGAGCGCGACGCCCGGACATCCGAGCTCCTGCGCTACGTCGGGCTGTCCGCGCGCGCGGACCATCGTCCGTCGCAGCTGTCGGGCGGCGAGATGCAGCGCGTGGCGATCGCCCGCGCCCTGGCCAACCGCCCTCGCCTGCTTCTGGCCGACGAGCCGACGGGGGAACTGGACCAGGCCACCGGCGAGCAGATCGCCGAGCTGCTCGGCCGGGTCAACGCGGACGGGACGGCGCTCGTCATCGTGACCCACGATCCGGCGTTCGCGCGGCGCGCCGGGCGCGTGTTGACGATGCGGGACGGCACCATTGCCGCCGAGGAGCGGCACCGGTGATCACGCGCCTGGCGCTCCGCACGCTCGCCGCCCACCCGGTGCGCACGGCGGTCCTCGCCGCGGGGTTCGGGACCGGCGTGTCGGTCATGGCCATCCTGCTCGGCGTCGGACAGGTCGTCCTGCAGCAGGCGCGTTCGCCGCTCCTGTCCGGCGGCGGCGACGTGATCGTCACGGGCATGGGCCGGCGTCCGCTCGAAGGCGCCCGGCTGCTGCTGATCGGGGCCCTGGCCACGCCCCCGCTCGCCCCGCAGACGCGCGCGGTCTCGCCGAACAGCAGCCGCCTGCTCTACCTCGTCACCCCCGACGGCACGGTCCCGGTCGCCGCGCAGGGCGGCGTGCCGAGCCAGGAACGGGCGCTCGGCGACCCGGAAGTCGGCGGCACCGCCGAGTGGACGGACACGCCGGCGGATCTGGCCTGGACGACACGCGAGCCTGGCGATCTGCTGCGGGCCATCGACGCGTTCCACCCGATCCCGCACGTGCCGGCACGCGCGGCGTCGTGGGCCGAGTGGCTGTACTTCAACGGGCAGGCCGCCGGCGCGCGCTTCTACCTCACGTTCCTCGTCGGCGCGCGGCTCGACGACGGCCGGCGAGCCGCCGGCGTGCGCCTGCAGCTCGAGCGGAACGGCCGCATCGAGGCGTTCAGCGGCTCCGCCCCGCTGACCGACGACCAGGTGGCACGCGCGCCGGATCTGTCGATCGGCGGGAACCACGTCCGTCTCTCCGGACTCGAGTACACCATCGAGCTGGATCTCGAGGGCGACGACGGGCGCCGCGCGAAGGGCACCCTCGTGATCGAAGCGGATCCGGGACGCCACATGCCGCCCATCGAACTTCTGGGCGCCCGTGGCTGGAAGACCGGGTACGTCGTGCCGGTCATGTCGGGGCGACTCGACGGCGAGCTCACCGTCGGCCCCGAGCGCGTGTCGTTCGGCGGCGGATCGGGGTACCACGATCACAACTGGGGCTTCTGGGAGGGCGTGTCGTGGCAGTGGGGGCAGGTCCGCCACGAGGACGTGTCGATCGTGTTCGGCCGGGTCTTCCCGCCGCCGGACGCTGCCGATGTCACGCGGATCCCGGGGTTCCTCGGCGTGCTGGGACCGGACGGCCCGCTCGGATACGCGACCCGCCTCGTCATCGAGGAAACCAACCTAGCGGGGTCCACCGATCCCGCGCGGATCACCATCCGCGGCAGGAGCTCGGTCGTGGACGTGGAGCTGGCGTTCGACGTCCGGGGGCTCGAGCGCACGCGGCTGCCCGGCCCCATGGCCAGCTCGCTCAGCTTCCTCCAGATGCGGGGCGACTACACGGTCAGCGGCCGAATCGGGGATCGCACGCTCGACTTCCGGGCAGCCGGCTCCGCCGAGACGTTCCGGGGAGAGTGACGCGTCAGGCGCTCACCCTGCGGGAGGGGATTCGCCGGCCGCCCACTCGCCGCCTGACGCCACCGGGGCAGTCGCCTCGTGCACCTCCTGGGCACGAATCGGGACCACACGCGGATGAGCGCGAGACACGCGGTCGCGAGCGCAGCCGCCGCGGGCGATGTCCCCCGGGCGTGCTCGCAATCTGCACGCGGGGGCCACCCAGCGCGGAGATCAGGAACCCCGTACGACGGCGCAATGGATGCCGGCCTGAGGCGTCATGCCGGACGAGATCTCGAAGGCCATCGCCAGCGGCAGCGCCACGAACCCGACGGTCACGCCCGCCGAGAGATAGGCGGCTCGACGCCGGCATCCATCGCGCCATCGTCACGCCTCCGCCCTCGACCAGACGGCCGTCAACGCTTCGCGCGAGGCGGCATGGCGCAGGAGGAAGTCGGATTGCCGGATGGCGTCGTGGAGCAGCGCGCGATCGAGTGTCCGCCCGGCCGCCGCGCAGGCGCGAGCCGATTCGACCGCGATGACAGCCAGCGCCGTCTCCAGGCTGGCCACGAACGTGCGCAGCCCGCGACCCTGATACGCGCACCAGTTTCCGAAGGCGTGGGCGGCAAGCCACCGGTTCAGCGGGCCGGCGAACGCGCCCCACTCGCCGCACACGTGACGCGTCCAGACCGCGGCAAGCGGCATCGCAGGGGTTTCGGGATGCCACCGGCCGGGCGTGCACGCCACGACATCGGCATGGCGCGTGACGGCATGCGCCAGGTCGGCCGCGGGCTCGACCACCCCGCAGGCAGCCGGGTCGAGGTGGTCGATCAGTCCGGCCAGGGGGCCCCGGCCCGGCCGCCAGACGCGCAGGCGCTCGGCGTGCCCGGCCAGCGTCGCCAGTCCGGACTCCGGCGTCGGCGCAGACGCGAAGACGGCGACGGCATGGCGCTCCCAGCGGTCGTACGCGTCCGCGTCCATCAACATCCGCGGGTGGAGCAGCGGCGGCCAGGCGTCCCGGCGGAGACCGTCGTACCCTCCGCGCGGTGCGGCGGCCGCAGGCAACTCGGTTACGGCCAGCGCCACGTCCTCGCGCAACAGCAGATCGGCCGCCGACGGGCAGTAGTGCGAGAGCGTCAGCGCCGTCGATCGGCCGTCGTCGCGGGTGATGCGCGGGAACTGCCGGCAGGCGACCGGCAGCGCCTCTTCGCCCAGATCGCGATGGACCGCACAGAGGCGGGAACTCCGCTCGAAGAGCACGCAGGCGCCACCCCGGTCGCGGAGCAGCACGCCCGCGGCGCCGCCGGGCGGGGCCCCGCGCGCCACGATCGGCGCCTCCCGATGGAGGCGCCCACCAGTGATTCCGCGCTCGATGGCCGCCAACGATGCCGGCTCGACCGGCACGTCCCACGATGTCGAGCAGCAGGCGCCGGAGTGGCGGCAGGCGTAGTCCGCGTGGATCGACAGGCAGTAGACGGGGTGGCCCACCGGGTCGTCTGTCAGTACACAGCCTTTCGTTTCAACAGGTTACAGCGAGTACAGAAGTATTACACACGACCGGCCGGCTCCGCTGCTATCGTCTGGCGTTCCGGCGTCATCGCGCCGGGGGATCACGTTTTCCGGAGGGAATTCTCGTCGTCATGTCGCAGCCCAGCCTCATGTTCGGGCGCAAGTACCAGCAGGGTGTCAACGTGCTCACGACCGTCGTCATGACGGCCTTTCACGTGGGCGCGGTCGCGGCGTTGTTCTTCATCGACGCCGGGGCCATTCTGTCCGCGGTCGTGCTGTACGCGGTGGCCGGCATGCTCGGAATCGGGATGGGGTATCACCGCCTGCTGACCCATCGGAGCTACCGGACGCACCCGTGGGTCGAGTACTTCCTGACGATCTGCGGGACGCTGGCGCTCGAGGGCGGTCCGATCTTCTGGGTGGCGACCCACCGCATCCATCATCAGAAGTCGGATCGCGAGGGTGATCCGCACACACCCCGGGAAGGCACCTACTGGGCGCACATGGGCTGGATCATCAAGGGACAGGGGCTGCACCACAACCCCGATGCGCTCGCGCGCTACGTCCCGGATCTCGCCCGCGACCGCTTCCACGTCCTGCTGACCCGCTGGCACTGGGTGCCGCAGGTGGTCGTCGGCCTGGCCCTGCTGGCGTTCGGCGGCGTCGCTTACGTCCTCTGGGGGATCGCGTTCCGCACGACGTTCGGCCTGCACTGCACGTGGCTGGTGAACTCGGCCACCCATCTCTGGGGACGGCGGCGGTTCGCCACCCGTGACGACTCGACGAACAACTGGTGGGTGGCGATGCTCAGCTTCGGCGAAGGCTGGCACAACAACCATCACGCCCACCCGACATCTGCCCGCCACGGGCTGGTCTGGTACGAATTCGACCTGAACTGGATCGGCATCCAGACGCTCCGGCGGCTCGGTCTCGCCTGGGACATCAAGGTGGCGCGCATCGCCCAGGCGGTGCCCTACGAGGAGAACGACCGGCTCGAGGTGGACGAAGCGGTCGCGTAGCCGGGGCCTCTGACCCGCCATACAATCACCGGGTGACCCGCCGCCAGAAGGCGATTGCGCTGTCGGTGACGCTGTCGGTCCTGCTGCTGGCCGCGGCCGTGGCGCTGAACATCGGCTGGATCGTCATCAACGCCCGGCGCATCACGCCCCTGATATGGGGCGTCGTGTCCTTCGCCATCATCATCGCCGGGATCATCGTGTACACCGTGGTGCTGGTGCTCGAGATCAAGCGGAACGAGGATCACAACACCTTCCTCAACGCGGTCACCCACGAGCTGAAGACCCCGATCGCGTCGATCCGCCTCTACCTGGAGACGCTGCAGTCGCGTTCGCTGACCGATGACCAGCGCCGGCACTTCTACGAGGTGATGCTCGCCGACGCCGAGCGGCTCCACCGGACGGTGGACAACGTGCTGAAGGCGGGCGCGGTGCGCGAGCGCCGGAGCGTGCACGGAACGGACGTGGACATGGCGGCGCTGGTGCGCGAGTGCGTGGACGTGGCGGTCCTGCGGCACCACCTGCCGCCGGGTGCGATCCACCTCGACGTGGAAGGAGAGCAGCCGCTGGTCGTCCGCGGCGCACCGGAGGATCTGCAGACGGCCATCGCCAACCTGCTGGACAACGCCGTGAAGTACTCCGGCGATGCCGTGCGGGTCACCGTGGTGCTGGCGGCACCCACCCCGGACACCGTCTGGGTACGCGTCCAGGACCGGGGCGTGGGCATTCCGCGACGGCAACTGCGCCGGATCTTCCGGCGCTTCTATCGCGTGCCGGCGCTGGGCGCCGCACGCGTCACGGGAACGGGGCTGGGCCTCTACATCGTGCGGTCGATCGCGCGCGCCCACGGCGGTCGCGTGTTCGCCCACAGCGAGGGCGAGGGGCGTGGCGCCACCTTCACGGTGGAGCTGCCTCGCGCCGCCCGCGCATGAGCCGCCTGCTCGTCGTCGAAGACGAACAGCACCTGGCCGAAGGGCTCCGCTTCAACCTGGAAGCGGAGGGCTACGAGGTGGAGATCCTCGGACACGGAGGCCGGGCGCTCGAAGCGCTCCTCCGCGATTCGACCCGGTTCGATGCGGTCGTGCTCGACGTGATGCTGCCCGGGAAAGACGGGTTCGCGATCGCGTCCGAGCTGCGGGCGGCCGGACGCTACGTCCCCATCCTCATGCTGACCGCGCGGAGCCGGCCGGAAGACGTGCTGCGCGGTTTCGAAGCGGGCGCCGACGACTACGTCCCGAAGCCGTTCGAGCTGGCCATCCTCGTGGCGCGGCTCAACGGCCTGTTGCGGCGCGGGCGGTGGCATCGGGACGCGGCGGCCGCGGCGGGTGGCGACGTGAACGCCCAGGACACGATCGAGTTCGGGGGCCGCCGCATCGACTTCGAGGCCATGCAGGTGACCTCCGGCGAGCAGGCGCACCGCCTCACCCGGATGGAGTGCGAGCTGTTGCGGTACCTCGTCAGCAACGCCGGGAAGGCGGTGTCACGCCGGGCGATCCTCGAAGAGGTGTGGGGCGTGCACGAGGACACCGACACCCGGGCGATCGACAACTTCATGGTCCGGCTGCGCCGCTACCTCGAAGACGACCCGTCGTCTCCACGCTTCCTGCTGACCGTGCGCGGCGTGGGCTACACGCTGGCGCTGCCGGCGGAACGCTGACGCACCGTCCCGGGCGCATCGCGCCCTCGCGTACGAATCGGCGGGAGACACGCCATAATTGAGGCGCGCCCCGCATCCCACCATGCCTGTCAGCGACGTCGTCGAAGCCACCGGCCATCTCATCGACTCGGGTCACCTGAGCGCCATCTTCGACAAGGTGATCGAGCTCGACGCTTCGTACGAGGTGCTGCGCTTCGACATCGGCCGTACCAACGACGACGAGTCGCGGATCCACCTCCGGCTGACGTGCCGCACGGCCGAGGAGCTGGCCGACCTGCTGAAGCAGCTCACGACGTACGGGTGCCACCTGCTGGTGGAGCGCGACGCCGTGCTGCGGCCGGCCGAGAAGGACCGCTGCGTCCCGGACGACTTCTACTCGACCACCAACCACCGCACGCAGGTGCGCGTCGAGGGCCGCTGGCTCGACGTGGGCGCGCAGCGGATGGACGCCGTGATCCTGGTGTCGGACGGCGCCGCTGCCTGCCGCAAGCTCCGGGACGTCCGGGGCGGCGAGATGGTCGTCTGCGGCCACGAGGGGATCCGCGTCCTGCCCGAGTCGCGCGAACGCGATCGGCTCGGCTTCGCGTTCATGAGCAACGACGTGTCCTCGGAACGCCGCGTCGAGGCGACCGTCGGCCGCGTCGCGGCCATGATGCAGGAGGTCCGGAAGGCGGGCGGGCGGATCGCCGTTGTGGCCGGGCCGGTCGTCGTGCACACCGGAGGGGTCGAGGCGTTCTCCACTTTGATCCGCAACGGGTACGTGCAGGCCGTGCTGGCCGGCAACGCCCTGGCCGTTCACGACATCGAGTACGCCCTGTCCGGCACGTCGCTCGGGATCGACCTCCGAACCGGGGCGCCGGCCGACCAGGGTCACCGGAACCACATGGCGGCGATCAACAGCATCAACCGCGCGGGCGGCATCCGGCAGGCCGTGGAACGGGGCGTGCTCACGTCGGGCGTGATGTACGAGTGCGTCACGCACGGCGTGGACTTCGTGCTGGCCGGCAGCATCCGCGACGACGGCCCGCTCCCCGACACGCTCATGGACCTCGTTGAAGCGCAGGACCGCTACGCCGAGGCCCTCCAGGGCGTCCAGATGGTCCTCATGCTCTCCTCCATGCTGCACAGCATCGGGGTCGGCAACATGCTGCCTTCGTGGGTCCGCGTCGTGTGCGTGGACATCAACCCGGCGGTCGTGACCAAGCTCGGGGACCGGGGGTCGATGCAGACAGTGGGAGTGGTGACAGACGTAGGCCTTTTCCTGCATCATCTCGCCAGAAAGCTGGACCAGCCAGCCTAGGGCCCTGGCCGGAATAAGGTTGCCGACTCCCGGGCGGCGAGGCGCCCGGATCGCTAGGCGCGAGGAGGGAGCAGGGCGGGTGCCTGTGACCGACGAGCAACGCCGCGAGGCGGGATGCATCGTCGGCCGAGATGGCAACCTTATTCCGGCCAGGGCCCTTAGCCCCGGGGCGTACCGGAGCCGACGGTCGTAGCGGCGGAAAGGGCGGCAAGTGCGACGCGAAGAGAAGGAACTGCATTCCCGCAAGATCCTGCGGGGCCGGTACATGTGGATCGGCATGTTCGCCGGCATCATCGTCGGCGGCTTCGCCGGGGACATCGTCGGCAACATGGGGCTGGCGCTCGGCCTGGGCGCCATCCTGGGCATCGTCGTCGCCGAGGCGTTGTACCAGCGGGGGTGACCTGGCCGGCGGCCGGGCGCCCGCCATCCCCTCCCCGGCTTCCGGCTCCAAACCAGGCGGGTGCCACTGTCGTCCTATCCTGTGCAGCACAGCCGTAACCGGGAACCAGCACAGATGCGTGCTATTCTCCTGACACAACCATGGGCAAACGCGTCTTTCTGTTTCTGCTGACCAACCTCGCGGTCATCCTCACGCTCAGCGTCATCATCAGCCTCCTGGGGCTCGGCAACTACGCCGGGCCGGGCGGGCTGAACATGGTCGCGCTGCTGGTGTTCTGCCTGTTCTGGGGCATGGGCGGAGCGCTCATCTCGCTGCAGATGTCCCGCTTCATCGCCAGGCGGGCCGTCGGCGCCAGGGTCGTTGACGGGCGGACGGGCCATGAAGAGCTCGACTGGGTGTACGACACCGTTGCCCGGCTGGCCCGGCAGGCCAACCTGCCGATGCCCGAGGTGGCGGTGTACGAGTCGGGCGAGGTCAACGCGTTCGCCACCGGCCCGAGCAGGAAGCGAAGCCTGGTCGCCGTGTCAACCGGCCTCCTCCGCGCGATGAAGCGGCACGAGGTCGAGGGGGTGCTGGCGCACGAGGTGGCCCACATCGCCAACGGGGACATGGTGACCATGACGCTGATTCAGGGTGTGGTCAACGCCTTCGTGATGTTCCTGGCGCGTGTGATCGCCTACGCGGTCGTCCGCGGCGACGGCGAGCGGCGCAACAGCTACTTCGTCGAGTTCATGGTGATCATGGTCCTGCAGATCGTGTTCGGCATCCTCGGCTCCCTCGTCACCGCCGGGTTCTCGCGCTGGCGCGAGTTTCACGCCGACGCGGGCGGTGCCGCCCTGGCTGGCCGCGAGAACATGGTCGCGGCGCTGCGCCGGCTGATGAGCACGCACGAGCTGGTGGACACGCAGCACCAGGCGCTCGCCACGCTGAAGATCAGCGGCGCCCGAAGCTGGGTGGCGTTGTTCTCCACCCATCCCCCACTCGAACAGCGAATCGCCGCCCTCACGAAATGAACCGAGACCCGCACATCTTGGGGTCTCCCCTTCGAACCACACATCGGGGGTCAGACCCGGGTCAGACCCGGGTCTGACCCCGGTACGCAGCGGGTGCGTACCTGTGGATAGCTGCACCACGCTCGTCTCGACGGAAACACTGGCGGTGCGCCTGGACGATCCTCGCTGGGTGGTCGTCGATACGCGTTACGTCCTGAAAGACGAACTGGCTGGCGCAGCGATGTACCGCACGTCTCACGTGCCTGGTGCGGTGTACGCCAGCCTGTCCCACGACCTGGCTGGACCGCGGACAGGCACGAACGGACGACACCCGCTTCCTGCGCCCTCTGTACTGGCCGCGACCTTCGGACGTCTCGGGATCGGTCCCGGAACACAAGTCGTCTGCTACGACGCGGACTCGGGCATGTTCGCCGCACGCCTCTGGTGGATGCTGCGCTACATGGGTCACGACTCCGTCGCTGTACTGGACGGGGGATTCGCGAAATGGGGCCGCGAAGGACGACCGACGCGATCCGGCGACGAACGGAGAGCGGCCACCGCCTTCACCGCCCGCGTCAACGCCGGGATGGTCGCCTCGCTCGATGAGGTCCGGGCAAGCCTGGACGACGGCGTGACGCGCCTCGTCGACGCCCGATCAGCCGAGCGCTTCGAAGGGGTGCACGAACCGCTCGACCGCACGCCCGGCCACATCCCCGGCGCCGTCAACTACCACTACCAGCGCAACGTCAATGCCGACGGCACGTTCCTCCCCGTGGAGGAACTGCGTAACCAGCTGAACGACGCACTCGCCGGCACCTCACCCGACCGCGTGACCATGTACTGCGGGTCGGGGGTGACCGCGTGCCAGAACCTGCTGGCGATGCAGCACGCTGGACTGGCGGGCGCGAAGCTGTACGTCGGCTCCTGGTCCGAGTGGTCGGCCTACCCGGAACGGCCGGTGGAACAGGGACCGGCGCGGGACAGGGAGAGCGGATAGGGGCGAGTTGGGGCGAGTGGGACGGGTGGGGCGAGTGGGGCGGGTGGGGCGAGGGGGGGGAGGGGGGGGAGGGGGGGGGGGGGGGGGGGGGGGGGGGGGGGGGGGGGGGGAGGGGGGCGGGCGGGGGGGGGGCGGGGGG
>VFZH01000002.1 GCA_016871255.1 Acidimicrobiia bacterium
ACTCGCCCCACTCGCCCCACTCGCCCCACTCGCCCTACCTCTGCTGCCCCCCCTTCCCTGCGCGGGGATGCGTCTTGCGGTACACCGCGAGCAGCTGGGCTGCGTTGACGTGCGTGTAGCGTTCGGTCGTGGACAGCTGCACGTGGCCCAGCAGCTCCTGGATCGCGCGCAGGTCGGCGCCACGCTCCAGCAGGTGCGTCGCGAACGAATGGCGCAAGGCGTGGGGGCTGATGCCGAACCGCGTGCTGCAGCTCGCGACGTACCGCGCCACGAGGCGCTGAACGCTGCGGCCGGTGAGCCGTCCCCCGCGCGCGTTGACGAACAGCGGCTCGACGACGCCGCGATCCGCCGGCCGGCGGCTGCCGGGTTTCTCCGCGCGCGCCGCGCCCGGCTGCGTGCGCAGCGCCGCGCGATCCTTCAGCCACGCCCGGAGCGCGGTCTCGGCCGCGCCGTTGAACGGCACCAGCCGCTCGCGGGCGCCCTTGCCGAACACACGCACCATCCGGTGGCGCAGGTTCAGGCTGTCCAGGTCGAGCGCCGTGAGCTCGCTCAGGCGGATGCCGGACGCGTAGAACAGCTCGAGGATCGCGCGGTCGCGGCGCCCCAGCGGCGTCGCGCCATCCGGCGCCTCGAGCAGCCGGCTCATCTCGTCCACGGTCAGATGCGCCGGCACCTTGCGCTCCAGCTTCGGTGATGCCGCCAGGGCCGCCGGGTCGGCATCGATCCACCCTTCGCGGCGCAGGTACCGCGTGAACGCACGCAGCGCGGACAGCTTGCGCGCCATCGACGCGCGCGACTGCCCCCGCTTGTACAGATCGGCGAGGTACCCGCGGATGGCGCCGAGGTCGAGATCGGACACCTCGAGCGACTCGACGGCCTTGCCGGTCCCGCGTGCGACGACCTCCAGGCACTGCGCGAGGTCCCGCTGGTAGGCGCGCACGGTGTGCGTGGACGCGTTCCGATTGAGTTCCAGGTACGCCAGGAACGCGGCGAGCTGTTCACGCACCGACGGCCATCCAGTCGTCCAGCGCCGCCAGCGCGCGCTCGGCGATCGCCTGCTTGCGCTCGACCTTCCTCTTCGGCGCCCGCTCCAGCGGCGCCATGATGCCGAACGTGATGTTGGTCGGCTGGTAGCCGTCCGGGGCGGCGTGCGACACGTAGTACGCCAGCGCGCCGATGGCCGTCGTGCGCGGCAGCGCCACGGGCGGCGCGCCGAGCGACACGAGCGCGGCGTTGCGCCCGGCGATCAGGCCCGAGGCGGCCGACTCCACGTACCCTTCGACACCCGAGATCTGCCCCGCGAAGAACAGGTCCGGCCTCGCGCGCGTCTGCCACGTCTCGTGCAGCACCCGCGGCCCGTTGATGTACGTGTTCCGGTGGACCATCCCGAACCGCACGAACTCGGCCGCCTGCAGGCCGGGGATCATCTTCAGCACGCGCGCCTGCTCACCCCACTTGAGCTGCGTCTGGAAGCCGACCAGGCTGTAGTGATCCCCAGCCAGGTTGTCCTGCCGAAGCTGCACCACGGCATACGGGGTTCGTCCGGTCCGGGGATCGACGAGCCCCACGGGTTTCATCGGACCGAAGCGCAGCGTGTCTCGTCCACGATGGGCCATGACCTCGACCGGCAGGCACCCTTCGAAGAACGTCGCCGTGTCGAAGTCGTGGACGGTCGCGGACTCCGCCGCCACGAGCGCGTCGTAGAACCGCTCGTACTCCTCCCGCGTCAACGGGCAGTTCAGGTAGTCCCCTCCGCCATCGTCACCGCACGCGGGGCCCGCGGCATCCGGCCCACGCAGGCTGCGCCCCCAGCGCGACGCGCGGAACACGGTGTCGCGATCGATCGACTCGGCCAGGACAATCGGGCTGATGGCGTCGTAGAAGTAGAGGTGGTCGGCGCCCACGAACCGGGCCACGTCGTCCGACAGCGACGCGGACGTCAGCGGGCCGGTCGCGATGACCAGCGGAAACATGGCCGGGTCGCCGGGGATCCGCGTCACCTCGTCGCGCGCAACGGTGATGAGCGGGTGCGAGGTGATCGCCCCGGTCACGGCGGCCGAAAACGCCTCGCGGTCCACGGCGAGGGCGGCGCCGGCGGGCACCCGGCACCGGTCGGCTGCGTCCATCACGAGGGAGCCCAGCCGGCGCATCTCCTCTTTCAGGAGGCCGACCGCGTTATCGAGCTTGTCGCCGCGGAAGGAGTTCGAGCAGACGAGCTCCGCGAGGCGATCGGTCTTGTGTACGGCCGTGGCCCGCGCGGGGCGCATCTCGTGCAGGGTGACCCGCACGCCCATCGAGGCCGCCTGCCATGCGGCCTCGGATCCCGCCAGGCCACCGCCGATGATGTGAATCACGATCAGGCGCCGGCGGTCTTCCTCGCGCGGGACTGCGACGTGGCCCCGGCCGTCTTCGTGGTCTTGGCGGCCTTCGCCTTGGCAGTCTTGGTCGCCTTGGTGGCCTTCGCCGCCCGGACGGCGCCGGGCCGTCCCCGCCCGCGGCGCCGCGGCTGCCTGGCGCTCTCCCGGCGGGCTGCGAGCAGCTCCTGCGCCTGCTCCAGCGTGAGCGATACGGGATCGACGTCCTTGGGAACGGACGCGTTCGTCTCGCCGTCGGTCACGTACGGACCGTAGCGGCCCGCGTACACCTTGAGCGGCGCCGATCCATCGACCGCCAGCTCCGCCAGCACCTTCTTCTGCGCCGCCTGGCGGCGCGAGCGCTTCGGCGCCCGGAGCAGCGCCACCGCCGCATCGAGGCCGATCGTGAACACGTCGTCGTCAGTTTCGAGCGATCGGAACTCCGACTGGTGCTTGAGGTAGGGACCGAACCGGCCGAAGCCGGCCAGGATCGGCTCCCCGTCGTCCGGGTGCGGCCCCACCGTCCGCGGCAGCGCGAGCAGCGTCAGCGCCTGGTCGAGGGTGACCGTGGACTCGGTCATGTCGCCCTGGAGGGAGGCGCGCTTCGGCTTGGGGGCGCCCTTGCCGTCCGGCGTCTCGCCGAGCTGCACGTAGGCGCCGAAGCGCCCGTTCATCACGTAGACCTGCAGGCCCGTCTCCGGATCCTCGCCGAGCGCACGCGGGCCTTCCGCTTTCGCGCGCACCAGCTCCAGCGCCCTGGCCACGGACAGATCCGCCGGCGCCACGTCCTCGGGCAGCGACGCCGTGCGGCCGGGGCCGCCCTCGCCGAGCTGGACGAAGGGACCGAAGCGGCCGATGCGCACGCGGACCGGCTGACCCGACTCCTCCTCGGTGCCGAGATCGAGCACCGGGTAGTCGGCACTCTCCGTCCCCTCGGTCACGGCGGGCAGCAGGCCCCGATGTTTCCCGTCGCCGAAGTAGAACTGGCGGAGGAAGGCCACCGAGTCGCGTTCGCCGCGCGAGATCTCGTCGAGGTCCTCCTCCATCTCCGCGGTGAACCCGGTTTCGACGAAATCGCCGAAGTGTTCGCGCAGCAGCTTCGTCACGGCGAACGCCGTGAAGCTGGGGACCAGCGCGCGCGCCTGGCGGAACACGTAGCCGCGCCGGACGATCGTGGCGATCGTCGGTGCGTAGGTGGAGGGCCGTCCGATGCCGAGCCGCTCGAGCTCCTTGATGAGCGCCGCCTCGGTGAAGCGCGCGGGCGGCAGCGTCTCGTGTCGCCTGGCGTCCACCCGCCGCAGCTGCACCGCCGTCCCCTCGCGCGCGATCCGGTCGCCCACGGCCATCTTCGGCAGAATCGCTTCCTGCTCCTCCAGCTCGGCGGCCGGGTCGTCGCTGCCCTCGACGTACGCGCGGCGGAACCCGGCAAACTCGATCGCCTTGCCGCTGGCCGCCAGCACGACCGCCTGCCCGTCAGCCCCGCCGGCCGTGATCTCGACCGAGGTGCGCAGCACGCGGGCGTCCACCATCTGCGACGCCATCGTGCGCTTCCAGACCAGCTCGTACAGCTTCAGGTCGTCCGGATCCAGCACCCGCTCGAGGCGGCCTGGCGCCAGCATGAAGTCGGTGGGCCGGATCGCTTCGTGCGCCTCCTGGGCGTTCTTCACCTTCGTCTGGTACCGGCGCGGCCCGTCGTGGTACTCCGCGCCGAACAGCTCCCGGATCACGCGCGCCGACTCGGTCAGCGCGCGATCGCTCAGCGTGGTCGAGTCGGTCCGGTGGTAGGTGATCAACCCTTCCATCTGCCCGTTGCCGACGTCCACGCCCTGGAAGAGCCGCTGCGCCGCCTGCATCGTGCGCTCGGTGGAGAAGCCGAGCTTGCGGCTGGCTTCCTGCGTGAGCGTCGAGGTCGTGAACGGCGGGGCCGGCCGTTCGACGCCAGGCTTCTGTTCGACGGCGCTGACGCTCCAGGGCAGGTTCGCCTCCACGGCCTGCCGCAATCGGCCGGCCGCAGCCTCGTCGAGCAGCCGCACCTGCGATCCCTTCAGCGCACCGGTGTGGGAATCGAAGTCCTTCCCGGTCGCGACGCGCGCGTCGCCAACCCGCGTGAGGGTCGCCGTGAACGTCCTGCCGTCGCCCTGGAACGTGGCGTCGAGGTCCCAGTAGACGCCCGCGCGGAACCGGCGCCGCTCCTCCTCGCGCTCGACGATGAGGCGCACCGCCACGCTCTGCACGCGGCCGGCGCTCAGCCCGGTCTGGACCTTCTTCCAGAGCAGCGGCGAGAGCGTGTAGCCGTAGAGCCGGTCGAGGATCCGCCGGCTTTCCTGCGCCCGCACCAGGTTGTCGTTCACCGTCGACGGGCGCTCCAGCGCGTGGTTGACCGCGTCTTCGGTGATCTCGTGGAAGACGATCCGGCGTACGGGCACCTTCGGCTTGAGCACCTCGCGGAGGTGCCAGCTGATCGACTCGCCTTCGCGGTCGGGATCGGTCGCGAGCAGAATCTCGGACGCGTCCTTCATCGCCGCCCGCAGCTGCGTCACGTACTTCCGCTTGTCGGCCGGGATGACGTAGTAGGGCGTGAAGTCGCTCTCGACGTCCACGCCGAGGCGGCCCCACTCACGGGGCTTGATTTCCTTCGGCACCTCAGCCGCGGACTCCGGCAGATCCCGGATGTGTCCGTAGCTCGCCTCCACGCGGTACCGGCTGCCCAGAAAGCGGCCGAGCGTCTTGGCTTTCGCCGGGGATTCGACGATGACCAGCGGTTTTGCCATCGCCCATTCCTATAGCACGGTCACGGCAGCCGCATGAAACGCCCTCCGCCAACCCGGCCGATCGCCCCCGCCAGTTCGAGGTCGAGCAGCCGGGTCAACAGCCGGGCCGGCGCGAGCCCGGACCCTTCCGCCAGCGCATCGAGGTCGTACGACACGCCCGGATCCATCCTGGCGAGCAACGAATCCCCGGAACCACCTGTCACACAGGGCTTTGTGCCTCCGGACCACCTGTCGCCCAGCGGCGCCTGACCGTGCCGGCCGAGTCCCAGCGCATCGAGCACGTCGTCGGCGTGTTCCACGATGCCGGCGCCGTCACGGATCAGCGCGTGGCCACCCCGGTTCCGCCCGGACAACACGTTGCCGGGCACCACCAGCACCTCCCGGCCCTGGTCGAGCGCGGCACGCGCGGTGATCAGCGAACCACTCCGCTCGGCCGCCTCCACGATGACCACGGCCCGAGACAACCCGCTGATGATCCGGTTCCGTTCCGGGAAGCGGAACGGCTCGGGGCGGGTCCCGGGCGGGTACTCGCTCAGCACGATGCCTGCAGTCGCAATCCGATCGATCAGCGCCCCGTGCTCGCGCGGGTAGGGCACGTCCACGCCGGAGCCGAGCACGGCGGCGGTGCGGCCCGTCGAGGTGGAGAGTGCCCCGCGATGCGCGGCGGAATCGACGCCGCGCGCCAGACCGCTCACCACGGTGATGCCGGCGGCCGCGAGGTCCCGGCCCAGCTGTGCCGCGATCTCCAGCCCGGCGGCGGTTGCGGCCCGGGACCCGACCACGGCGACGGCCGGGGCGGTCAGTGCGGCCAGGTCCCCGCGGTACCAGAGGACCAGGGGTCGATCGCCAGGCGGCAGCAGGGCGGCCGGATAGCCCGGGTCGCCGGCGGTGACGATGCCGATGCCGGCACGCGCCGCGCGATCGATCATCTGGCGAGCCCGTGCGACGTACGGGAGACCCAGCCGAACCGGGACGTCTCCGGAACGCAGCAGGTCGGGGAGGCCGGCGCGGACGCTGGCCGGCAGGAGCGAAAGGGCGAGGATTTCGTCGAGCGTCATCGAGGCGCACCCGGAAGTGTCCGCGCGCACCCGACCTTCTGTCCGTCATTATAGGCGCCGCTGGGCACAATCGGAGGCAGCACAGGAGGATCTGGCAACCATCCGAGCGCCATTTCCGCCCTGACCCGTGGTACGTGGCTTGCCTTGCAGCAACGACGCAAGACAGCTTGCACCCGGCTCGAACGGTGGCTATAGTTTCGACACTTCCGATGACGCGTGGGCTCGTGCTGTCCCTGCTCGCCCTGGGGCTCCTGTCCTCCGTGCCGGCGTACGCGGATGCCCGCGGCGACGCCCGCCGGCAGGTCGAGTTCGGCCTGGAAGCGGCCGCGCACGGCCTCTGGCACGAGGCGGTGTACCGCTGGGAGCGCGCGGTCGAGATCGATCCCACGTACGCAGAGGCGTACAATGACCTGGCGGTCGCCTACGAGCACGCGGGCGAGCTCGACAAGGCGCGCGCGGCGTACGAGAAGGCACTGGAGCTGGCGCCTGGCAGTCCGTCCATCCGGCAGAACTACGAGCTGTTCAGGGAAATCAATGAGCGCACGAGCGGCGACGATTACTAGCGTGGTGGCGGCGCTGGCGGTGGCCTCGTGCGGCGGGTTGTACGAGATCTCGATCGAAACACCGATCCGCCCCAAGCTCGACGTGTCCGCGTTCCAGCGCGTGCTCGTCGCCGGCTTCGTGGCCGGGGGCAGCCAGGACGTGGACGCGAATCAGGAAACGGTGCGGCTGCTGCGCAGCCAGCTTCGCAGCAAGTCGCAGCTCCGGGTGATCGATGCCGACTCGGTCGGCCTGCTGGCAGCCTCGGCGCCCGAGCCCGAGCGCACCGGCGGGAGCGACAACGCGGTGTTCGACGATCCGGCGCTGGCAGACACCACGGAGTTCAGGGACGAGGAAGACCTCGAGCCGTACGAGCACATCTTCGCCGACGTCGAGTACTGGAAGAAGCTCGGCGAGGAGCACCAGGGCCCGCTGATCGTCACCGGGACGGTGCTCTTCACGCCCCGCCAGGCGTCCGGCTACGTGCAGCGCGAGGAGGAGGTCTACGACGCTTTCGGGCGCCGCAGAGTGGTCCCGATCCGGACCTACCAGGAGCGCAAGGGGTTCGTGCTCCGGCCGAAGTTCATCTTCATCGACGGGCGCACGGGGACAACGCTCTACTCCGAGTCGTTCCACGAAGAGGTGCTCTACCCGGCGAACCAGACGACGCCCGCCCTCTCCTCGTACTTCGAGCTGATGGAGCGGCTGATCCCGAGCTTCCTCAACACGTTGAGCAGCCAGAAGATCCGCGGCACGCGCATCCTGCTGAAGTAGACGCGCCCGCCGCCGACGGAGGCCGGTCCGAGGCCTGCCCTGAGCGGAGTCGAAGGGCCCTGTTCTTTGACGGACGTCGCTCTCCTTCGCTAGACTGGGGTGTTTCGGATACGGGCATCGGCCGGCCCGGCGACGGGTGACGGGGTGATGCCGCCAGCGGGCCCGGGAGACGGGCCCGAGGAGACGCTGTGTTCGCGATCATTCAGGCACGAGGGCGTCAGTTGCGCGTGGCTCCCGGCGACGTCGTGGACGTCGACGGCAGGCCCGGTGACGTGGGTTCGCCCGTGGTGTTCGAGGAAGTGCTGCTCGTGTCGAGGGACGCGGGCGACGTGGTGGCCGGCGCGCCCTTCGTGGCCAACGCGCGCGTGCTGGGCGTGGTGGGCGGCGAATCGCGCGGACCGAAGCTGCGCGTGTTCAAGAAGAAGCGGCGCAAGGGGATGCGGAAGACGCGCGGGCACCGCAGCATCTTCACGCGCGTGCAGATCACGGAAATCCAGGCGTAACAACGGGGGCCCTGTCCGGGGTTCGCGTGTCGTGACGCTCGTGGCGGCCAGGTTCAGCTGGCCGTGGGCCGGCTGAAGCCGGCTCCCACGATCCACACGCGAAGGCCCGGATCACGAGCTCGCCACGGGAGCCGACGTCATGGCACACAAGAAGGGACAGGGCAGCTCACGCAACGGCCGCGACAGCAACTCGCAGCGGCTCGGTGTGAAGCGGCACGACGGCAACCTCGTCACCGGTGGCTCGATCCTCGTTCGCCAGCGCGGACGGCGGTTCCAGCCCGGCCTCAATGTGGGCCTGGGCAAGGACGACACGCTCTACGCGAAGGTCCCGGGTCGCGTGCAGTTCGAGGACCACGGCGGGCGCGGACGCCGCATCAGCATCGTCCCGGTCGAGTAGCCCCTCGACCATCCGGGACGTCCCGGCACGGCACCCGTCCCTGTCGTCGCGCCGCCTATACTGACCAGCGTGTTCGTCGACGAAGTCGACATCCAGGTCACCGCCGGCGCGGGCGGGCGAGGCTGCCTCAGCTTCCGCCGCGAGAAGCGCGTCCCGCGAGGCGGTCCGGACGGTGGGGATGGCGGTCACGGCGGCTCGGTGGTCATCGTCGCGACGCCCCGCCGCAACACGCTGATCGACTTCCGCTTCCATCCCGAGTTCGTCGCCCCGCGCGGCCGCCACGGCGAAGGGTCGAACCGCGCCGGTCAGAGCGGCGCGGACCTCGAGATCGAAGTGCCGATCGGCACGCTCGTCCACGAGCGTGTGCCCGGCACCCCGGAAACGGTCCTGCTTGCCGACCTCACGGAGAACGGCCAGCGCGTCGTCGTCGCGCGCGGCGGGCGCGGCGGCCTGGGGAACGCACGCTTCGCCACGGCCACCAACCGCGCCCCGCGGAAGGTGCAGCCGGGCGAGCCGGGGGAAGAGCGCTTCCTGCGGCTGCATCTGAAGCTGCTGGCCGACGTCGGGCTCGTCGGCTTTCCCAACGCCGGCAAGTCGACGTTCATCGCGCGAGTGTCGGCGGCGCGTCCGAAGATCGCCGATTACCCGTTCACGACCCTCACCCCGAACCTGGGCGTCGTCACGCTGAGCGACGACAGGAGCTTCGTGCTGGCGGACGTGCCGGGGCTGATCGAAGGGGCGTGGGAGGGCCACGGACTCGGCCACCGGTTCCTGAAGCACCTGGAGCGGACGAAGGTGCTGATCCACCTCGTGGACGTGTCGTCCGCCACCGGCCGCGATCCGGTGGCCGACTTCGAGACCGTGCAGCGGGAGCTGCGGCTGTTCGACGCCGCGCTCGCGGCGAAGCCGCAGATCGTCGCTGCCAGCAAGATCGACGCGCTGGACGAACCCGACCGCCTGGCCCGGCTGACCGCTCACGTCTCCGCCCTCGGGCTTCCCGTGCTCGCCGTGTCCGGCGTCACGGGCCAGGGCGTCGACGCGCTGCTGGAGGCCGCCTGGCGCGACATCGTCCTGGCCAGACACCACGAGGCGCCCGACGCCCGGCAGAAGAGCGAAGATCCACCGCTCCAGGCTGGAGACCCGCCCGCCATGGAGCACGGGCCCCTGTGAAGCGGATCGGCGTCATCGGCGGGACGTTCGACCCGATCCACGTGGGTCACCTCGACGCCGCGGCCGCCGCCCGTCACGCGCTGGTGCTGGACCAGGTGATCGTCATGCCGTCGTTCGTGCCGCCGCATCGGGGGCAGGAACCGCGGGCGTCCCCGTTCCACCGCTTCGCCCTGGCCGCCCTGGCCGTCGAGCCGCTCGACGGCTACCGGGTCTCGGACGCCGAACTGCGCCGGGCCGGGCCCTCCTACACGGCCGACACGATGCGCGAACTCCACGCGTCGGGGTTGCGGCCGGCGGAGATTTTCTTCATCCTTGGAGGCGATGCCTTCCTGGACATCGCAGCCTGGCACGCGTACCCGAGTGTGCTGGAGGCCTGCCACTTCGTGGTGATCGCGCGCGGAGAGTCCACGATTGACGCGCGGCTGACCGGGCGGCCGGAGCTGGCCGCGCGGGTCAGGCCGCTCGACACGCGGTCCGACGCCCAACCGGCGATCTTCCTCGTGCCCGCGCAGACACGCGCCGTCTCGTCCACCGACATCCGGGACCGTCTCGCGGCAGGGCACTCGATCGATGGACTCGTGCCGCCGAACGTGGCGCGGCACATCCATCAGCACGGACTCTACGGCTCGACGGCCGAGGTGCATGGCCGGCTCTGATCCGAAGCCCGCACGCGTCGAGCCGCTCCCGGCGCCGGTGGCTCTGGCGGCCGAAGCCGCTCTCGGCAAGAAGGCCTTCGACGTCGTCGTGCTCGACCTGCGGAACGCGGGCGGCTTCACGGACTACTTCGTGCTCTGCACGGGCGGGAGTCCGCGCCAGATCGCCGCGATTGCCGACGCGGTCGAAGACACGCTGCGTGTCGAGCTGGACGAGCGGCCGGGAGTCGTCGAGGGCCGCAAGTCGACCGACTGGGTCCTGCTCGACTACTTCCACTTCGTGGTGCACGTGTTCAGCCGGGAGCACCGGACGTTCTACGACCTCGAGCGGCTCTGGGGCACCGCCATCCGGCACGAGCTGTCATGACCGGTTTCGCGGCCTCGCCAGGTTCGCTCCACCCGCGCGCGGCTGCCCTCGGGCGACTGGCGGTCCAGGCCGCGGACGGGCTGCTGGCCGTGATGCTGGCGCCGCGCTGTGCCGCCTGCGACGCACAACTCGACTCGCCCACGGGCGGCCCGGTCTGTGCGGACTGCTGGGCGGCCGTACGCCCGATTCCGGCACCCTGGTGCGATCGTTGCGGCGACCCGCTGACGACGTGGCGCACGATCGGCGACGAGCCTCCGGCGTGTACGGCGTGCCGGCATGCTCCGGGAGTCGTGGATCGAAGCCGGGCGGCGGGCGCCTACGACGGCAGGCTTCGCTCCGTCATCCACGCGCTGAAGTACGACGGGCGCAGCGGGCTCGCGCGCCCGCTGGCCGCGCGGATGCAAGCCGCCGGACAGGACGTCCTGGCAGGCGCCACCTGCGTCGTGCCGGTGCCCCTGCACCCGTGGCGGCGGCTGCGACGCGGGTTCAACCAGGCCTCCGAGTTGTCGCGGCACCTTGGACTTCCCGTCGTGCACGCCCTCTGGCGGATCCGGGCCACGTCGCAGCAGACCGGGCTCACGGCCGCCGGCCGCCGGCGGAACGTCCACGGCGCGTTCGTGTTGTCCCCCTGGCTGCGGACGCGTCGGGCGCGGGATCGGTGGATCGCAGGACGGCCGGTGGTGCTGGTGGACGACGTGCGCACGACCGGCGCGACGATCGAGGCGTGCGCCCGCGTGCTGAAAGCGGCAGGGGCCGCCGAGGTCCGGGCGCTGACCGCCGCCCGCGCGACCCCACCAGGCTAGCCGTTTCCCTCAGGGGTGATCGGCCGACGGCCACCGGGCGGCCACCGCCTCCGCCACTGCCTGCGCGATCGCCTCCCGGGCGCCGGTTCCATCGAGCACGAGCCAGCCATCCTGCGCGAGCCGCAGGTAGGTCTCCCGTACACGGCCCAGCATCTCCAGGTCCCGTTCGTACCGGTCGCGATCGGCGATCTTGCGCGACGCGGCCCGCTCGGGGCTGATGTCGAGCAGCACGGTGAGATCGGGGACCGGCAGGAAGCGCTGGATGTCGCCGAGCCAGCCGGCCTCGAGCCCCTGCGCTTCCCCGTAGGCCACGCTGGACGCGCTGAACCGATCGCACACCACCGTCAGGCCGCCGGCGAGCCAGTGCTCGATCTCACCGCGGCGCTCGTAGCGATTCGCCACGTACAGGAGCTGCATGACGTCGGGCGGATACTCGCGTTCCCCCTGGAGCGCCCGGGCGATTTCCTCGCCGATGGAGGTGCCGTAGTCGGGAAACGAGAGGAGACGCGCCTTGCGGCCCCCGGCGCGCAGGTGGTCGCGAAGCTGCTCGGCCTGCGTCTGCTTGCCGCTCTGGTCCATGCCCTCGAACGCGATCAGGAGCCCGCGCACCCGGCCTCCTGTGTTTCGAGGGCCAGCACGTCGTCGAGCGTCTGGCGGCGGCGGATCAGGGTCCACGTCCCGCCGTCGACGAGGACTTCCGGCGGCAGCATGCGGCGATTGTAGTTCGAGCCCATCACCGCACCGTAGGCGCCGGCGTCGAGCACGGCGACCCGATCGTCCACCCGCAGTTCCGGCAGCACGCGGTCCTGGCCGAACACGTCGCTGCTCTCGCAGATCGGGCCCACGACGTCCCAGGGACCGACTGCCGCCCCCTCCGCAACAGGGCCGACCGGGACGATCCGGTGGAACGCGCCGTAGAGCGCGGGGCGCATCAGCTCCGTCATGCCCGCGTCCAGCACGGCGAAGCGCCGTCCGCCCGGGTAGGTCTTGGTGTCCACGACGCGCGCGACGAGCGCGCCCGCCGCAGCGACGATGGCGCGGCCGGGTTCGAGCAGGATCGGCAGGGGTGTACGGCGCAGCTCGGGCAGCACCGCCGCCGCCCAGGCCGCGGCGTCGAGGACGCGCCGCTCGTCGTAGGCGATGCCCAGCCCGCCACCGAGATCGAGGTGCTCCAGCGGCACGCCATCGGCGCGGAGCGCTTCGCCGAGATCGACGAGCGTGCGGGCCGCGCGCGCCAGCGGTCCGGGGCTGGTGATCTGCGAACCGACGTGGATGTGGACGCCGGTGAAGCGGATGGACCCCACGTCGCGGCGCTCGCGGTAGATCGCGCGCGCCTCCTCGACCGGCACCCCGAACTTGTTGGACCGCAGCCCGGTCGAGATGTGCGGGTGGCTGCCGGCGTCGATGTCCGGGTTGACGCGGACCGCGACCGAGGCGACGCGGCCAAGCGCCAGCGCCCGCGCGGCGATCCGATCGACTTCCCCGGCGGACTCGGCGTTGATCGTGCCGATGCCGCGCGCGATCGCGTATGCGAGCTCGTCGGCGGTCTTCCCCACGCCCGTGAAGACGATGTCGGCGGCGCTGAAGCCCGCGCGCTCGGCGACGCGGATCTCCCCCCCGGAGTTGGCGTCGGCCCCGCTGCCCAGTTCGCGGAGCAGCCGCACCAGCGCCAGCGTGGAGTTCGCCTTGAGCGCGTAGTGGATCCGATGGGCCCGGCCCTCGAAAGCGGCATCCAGCGCGCGGTACGCGTCGCGCACGGCTTTCGCGCTGTAGACGTAGCACGGCGTCCCCACCTCGGATGCGAGGTCCGCGACGGACACGCCGTCGCACGCCAGTCCGGCTGCCGTCGAGATGAACGGGGAAGACACGGTTGGAAGGGGGTCGGAGCGAATGTTATCATGCGCGCATTTCCGCCCCGTCCGCGTTCGCAGCCCCGCACGCCATGTCCGCCGACGCCACGGATCAGGCGCAGCCGATCGACGAGCTCATCGAGCGCTGTCTCGGCGGAGACGACGCCGCGTGGGACGTCATCGTCCGCCAGCACCGCCGCCGCGTGTTCAACATCGCCTACAAGTTCTCCGGCGCGTTCGACGAAGCCGAGGACCTGACGCAGGACATCTTCGTACGGGTGTTCCGCTCGCTCGGGACCTTCGACCGCCGCGCCAACTTCCAGACGTGGCTGTACAGCGTGAGCCGGAACCTCTGCATCGACCACTACCGGTCGGTCCGCAAGGAGCGCCTCACGTTCAACCGTGACGTCGATGCCGCCGACCTCGCCCCGGTGTCCACCGACGCGGGCCCGCACGCGGCCATCGAGCACCGCGACCGCGTGGCGCTGCTGCGCACGGCACTGGGCGGACTCACTCCGGCCCTGCGCGGCGTGATCGTCATGCGCGACCTGCAGGAGCTGTCGTACCAGGAGATCGCGGACGCCCTCGGGCTGCCGGAGGGGACGGTGAAATCGCGGATCAACCGCGGCCGCGCAGAGCTGGCCAGGCAGATTCATCGGCTGCGCGACGCCCAGGAGGAACGGGTGGCCCGCCGAGCCGACGGAAGACCCACTCCAGGAGAGGAACGATGAACGTGACCACCGATCGCACAGGCGGCGTCGCCATCGTCCGCATCGGGGAGCCGCGCCTGATGTACCCGCTCCTGTCGGAGCTGGCAGGAACCGTCGGCGGCCTCATCGGCGAGGGCGAGACCCGTCTGGTGCTGGACCTCTCACCCGTGACCTACGTGGACAGCGCCACGATCGGCTGCCTGATGGACCTGTACCGCCAGACGACCGCGGCGGGCGGCGTCCTGAAGCTGGCGGGGGTGCAGCCCCGCGTCGAAACCATGCTGACGATGACCGGCGCGCAGCACTTCCTGCAGATCCATCCCGATGAAGCCTCGGCGCTCCGGAGCTTCGGAGTGTGACCCCCATGCGCACCATCACCACCTCGACCGGCGTCTCGATCGATCTCGACGGCGACCTGCTGGCCATCGTCGAAGCGCTGTACCGCGAGGTCACCGCGCGGAGGGAGCTGGAGCGATCGTTCGAAGACCTGCTCCAGGAGATCACCCACCTGATCGGGCAGATGAGTGACGAGGAGCGGCGCACGTACCTGGCGGAGAGCCTGTTCCTCAACACGGTGAAGTACGAAAACGACAGGCTGGAAGCCTACATCCGGAGGCTGACGGAGGGAGCGCGGGGACGGGAGTAAACGCCCGGCGGCGGGACGTCCCGTCACCGGCGGGGGCCCGCTTCCGCCTGCGCTGAAGCTTCGGCGGACCGCCGTAGCCTTGGCGCAGGCGAGTGTCAACCCACGTGAGTTGTCAGTGGGCGAGGCTTTCGCCGTTGACCGGCACGGCCACCGGGGCGTCCACCGAGGCTGGATCGACGGGCGACTCGACGAACTCCCAGGCGTCGGTCTCCTGCAGCACGCGCGCCGCGAGCGCCGCGTGCAGGGCATGACCGCCGCGGTGGGCCACGACGTGTCCCACGATCCCGTGGCCGACCAGCGCCAGGTCACCGATGACGTCCAGGATCTTGTGGCGGACGAACTCGTCCTCGAAGCGCAGCGCGTTGTTCAGGACACCGGTGTCGCCGATCACCACGGCGTTCTCCAGCGACCCGCCGAGCGCGAGGCCGCGCTGGCGGAGCATCTCGACCTCCTTGAGGAAGCCGAAGGTCCGCGCCGGCGCGATCTCCTCGACGAACGATTCCTCGCTGATCCGGATCGTCCGCTCCTGGTGCCGCAGGAGCGGGTGGTCGAAGGCGATGGTGTAGGTGACCTTGAAGTGCTCCGACGGGTAGAGCGCGATGCGCTTGTCGCCGCTGCTGATGACGATCGGCTGGAGCACCTTCACGTACTTCCGCGGCGCCGCCAGCGCCTTCACCCCCGCCTCCTGAATCAGGTAGATGAACGGCGCAGCGCTGCCGTCCATGATCGGGACCTCCGGCGTGTTCAGTTCGACGATCACGTTGTCCACACCCAGGCTGACCAGGGCGGCCAGCAGGTGCTCCACCGTCTCCACCGTGCCCGTGTCGCGCGCCAGCCCCGTGGCGTACGCGCTGCCACCCAGGTGCTGGACCGTCGCCGGAATCTCGACGCCGCCGAGATCGGTGCGGCGGAAACGGATGCCGAAGTCGGCCGGAGCCGGCTTGAGCGAAAGCTTGACCTTGTTGCCGGAGTGAAGACCGATGCCGGCACAGGCAACCGGCCGGCGAAGTGTCCGCTGTGTGTTCATTCAGCCTCTGCCCGCATTCGGATCCGCGCTGCAACAAGCAAGGAGGATACCGCGACGGATCGGAACCAGATCAGAGGCGTAAATAACTGCAGTCAGGACACTTGTGTTGATCGACCGATGGCGAGGATCGCTGGGGTGTGGCAGGAGAGCCACAGTCATCCGGCGGAACACTGTGGCGATCCTACCACAAACGGATATCCGAGAAGGGGTTACGAGCTGTTCGGGCTCCCGTGCAGCACGGCGCGGAGCAGCTGTCCGGTGGCCGACGTCCCGAGCGCTGCCACCTCTTCAGGGGTCCCGGCGGCCATGAGCGCGCCGCCGGCGTCGCCCCCTTCCGGGCCCAGGTCGATGAGGTGGTCCGCGCACCGGATCACGTCCACGTTGTGCTCGATCACGACGACGGTGTTGCCCTGCTCCACCAGCTTGTTCAGCACGTCCAGGAGCCGCCGGGTGTCCTCGAAGTGGAGGCCCGTGGTCGGCTCGTCCAGGATGTACAACGTCCGGCCGGTGGCGCGCCGGGACAGCTCGCGCGCCAGCTTCACGCGCTGGGCCTCCCCGCCGCTCAGCGTCGTGGCAGACTGCCCCAGCTCGATGTAGCCGAGGCCGACGTCCACCAGCGTACGCAGCTTGCCGGCGATGCCGGGAAACGACTCGAGCAGCGGCAGCGCCTGGCTGACGGTCATGTCCAGCACTTCGGCGATCGACTTGCCACGGTACTGGATCTCGAGCGTTTCGCGATTGTAGCGGCGCCCCTTGCACTGTTCGCAGGTCACGTACACGTCGGGGAGGAAGTGCATCTCGATGGCGATCACGCCGTCGCCCTGGCACGCCTCGCACCGGCCGCCCTTCACGTTGAACGAGAACCGGCCCGGCCTGAACCCGCGGGCCCGCGCCTCCGGCATCATCGCGAACAGGTCGCGGATGAAGGTGAACATCCCGGTGTAGGTCGCCGGGTTCGAGCGCGGCGTCCGCCCGATCGGGGACTGGTCGATCTCGATCACCTTGTCGATCAGATCCGCCCCGTCGATGCCATCGTGCGCGCCCGGCTCGGCCGATGCGCGGTAGATCCGCCGGGCCAGCGCGCGGTACAGGATGTCGTTGACCAGCGTCGACTTGCCCGACCCGCTCACGCCGGTGACGGCGGTCAGCGTGCCGAGCGGGATGGCGGCGTCGAGGCTCCTGAGGTTGTGCTCGCGCGCGCCCCGGATGACGATCGCGCCCTTCCCCGGCGCCCGCCGGACGGCCGGCGTCGGGATCGACCGTTCCCCGCGCAGGTACGCGCCGGTCAGCGAGCCGTCGGGTGCATCCACCAGCGCACCAGGCGGTCCCTGGAACACGACGCGCCCGCCGTGTTCGCCGGCGCCTGGTCCGAGATCCACCACGTAGTCGGCGGCGCGGATCGTGTCCTCGTCGTGCTCCACCACGATGACGGTGTTCCCGAGATCGCGCAGGTGCAGCAGCGTCGACAGCAGCCGGCGGTTGTCACGCTGGTGCAGGCCGATCGACGGCTCGTCGAGCACGTACAGCACGCCGGCGAGGTTCGAACCGATCTGCGTGGCGAGACGGATGCGCTGGCCCTCGCCGCCCGACAGCGTCGCCGCGCTCCGGTTCAGCGTCAGGTACCCCACGCCGACGTCGTGCAGGAACCGCAGCCGCTCCCGGATCTCGCGCAGCACGCGCGTGGCAATCAGCGACTCGCGCTCCGACAGCTCGAACGCCTCGAAGGCGGCGAGCGCGTCGCTGACCGGCAGCGTCACGTAGTCCCAGATCCCGCGATCCTTCACGCGCACGGCCAGGCTGGCCGGCTTCAGGCGCCTGCCGTCGCACGAAGGACAGACCCGCAGGGTGCGGTACGGGTCCAGCTCCTCCTGCACCGCCCAGGATCCCTCGTCGTAGCGCCGCCGGAGATTGGGAATGACCCCCTCGAAGCCCTCGCCGAACGGGTCCTCGCGGGTCGCCCGCCGCCCGCGGCGACGCACACCTGCGGGCGCAGGCTCCCCGTCGCCATCGTTGTCCGCCGGAGACCTGCGGTGGGCAGCCGTCTTCGGTGCCGCGGCACCCGGCCCGTTCAGCACGACCTCGCGATGCCGGCGCGACAGCTGCGCGAACGGCACGGCGGGATCGAAGCCGAACGTCTCCCCCAGGCGGGTCATCGCCTCGCGCACGAGCGTGCGGTCTCCCCGCGCCCACGGCGCGATCGCACCGTCCAGCAGCGATCGTTCCTCGTCCGGCACGACGAGCGAGGGGTCGAAGTCCCAGGAGGCCCCGAGCCCCTGGCAGTCGGGGCAGGCCCCGTGCGGCGAGTTGAACGAGAAGGCCCGCGGCGTCAGCTCGGGAACCGAGATGCCGCAGGTGACGCACGCCAGCCGGCGCGAGAAGAACTGGTCGCCGCCGTCGTAGGTGTTGATCACCACCAGCCCGTCCGCCAGATCCAGCGCCACCTGGAGCGAGTCGGCGAGGCGCTGCTCGACGCCCGGACGCATGATCAGCCGGTCCACGACCACGTCGATGGAGTGGTTCCGCCGGCGATCGAGCCCGCCCGGCTCGTCCAGCGACCGGAACTGCCCGTCGATCCGCGCCTTGGTGAACCCGCGCTGCCGCAGCCCGTCCAGTTCCTTGCGGAACTCCCCTTTCCGGCCCCGCACGATCGGCGCCAGCACGTTGACGCGCGTGTCGTTCGGGCTGAGGAGCGCCAGATCCAGGATCCGCTCGAGCGACTGCGCCGCGATCTCGCGGCCGCAGTTGTGGCAGTGCGGCACGCCGATGCTGGCGAAGAGCAGCCGCAGGTAGTCGTAGATCTCGGTGACCGTGCCGACCGTCGAACGGGGGTTCGATCCGGTGGTCTTCTGTTCGATGGCGATCGCGGGCGACAGCCCCTCGATCAGATCGACGTCCGGCTTCTCCATCTGATCGAGGAACTGGCGCGCGTAGGCGGAGAGCGACTCCACGTAGCGGCGCTGCCCCTCGGCATAGATGGTGTCGAAGGCCAGCGACGACTTGCCGGACCCGGACAGGCCGGTGATCACGACGAGCCGATCGCGCGGCAGATCGACGTCGATGTTCTTCAGGTTGTGAATGCGGGCGCCGCGCACCGCGATCCAGTCACGCGTCATGGGCACAGACGGCGTCTCGCCGGCAGGTCGAAACGGTCATTGTACCAGCGGTACCGGGCCTGCTGAAACCGGCCCCCGCGGCTGTCACGGCCGCCGCAGGCGGGAGTGGCGGGCGCCGTAGCAGGCGTAGATCGCGACCCCGATGGCGAGCCAGAGACCGAAGCGCTCCCACGCCTGCCGGGGCAGCCCCGTCATGATGAAGACACAGGCGCCCGCACCGGCCAGGGCCACGGGCCAGACGAACGGCACGCGGAACGGACGCGGCCGATCGGGCTCGATGACGCGCAGCACGAGCACCCCGATGCAGACGACGGCGAACGCGAAGAGCGTCCCGATGTTCGTCAGGTCATACGTCTCCGCGGCGTCGCCCACGAGCGAAGCCACGGCCACGAGCACGCCGGTCACGAGCGTCGTCGCATAGGGGATGCGGCGGGTCGGGTGTACACGGGCCGCCCACGCCGGCAGCAGACCGTCCCGCGCCATGGCGAAGAAGATCCGCGGCTGCCCGTACTGGAACACCAGCAGCACGGCGGTCATCGAGACGGCGGCCCCCAGGGCGACGATCAGGCCGACCGCCCGGAACCCGGCCGCCTGCAGCGCGTGCGCGAGCGGATCGGCCACCCCGAGTTCGGTGTAGTCGATCATGCCGGTGAGCACGAACCCCACCAGCATGTAGATCAGCGTGCAGACGGCCAGGCCGCCCAGGATGCCGATCGGCAGGTTGCGATTGGGATCCCTGGTCTCTTCCGCGGCCGTCGAAATCGCGTCGAACCCGATGTAGGCGAAGAACACGATGGCCGCACCCTGGTGGATGCCGGTGAACCCGTTCGGCGCGAACGGTGTGTAGCGGCCGGGGTCGAGGTGCGTCGCACCGACCCCGATGAACAGCGCCAGCGCCGCGAGCTTGATGACGACCATGATGTTGTTGGCGCGGGCGCTCTCGCGCGCGCCCAGCAGCAGCACCCAGGTCACGGCCATCACGATGCCGAACGCCGGCAGGTTCACCAGCACGGGCACGCCGGCGAAGCGTGGTGCCGACTCGAGCAGGCCGTGGACCGCAGGGTCGGCGCTGAGCAGCGCCGTGCGATACCCGGTCGACAGCCAGGGCGGGAGCGCGAGACCCACGCCGTCGAGCAGCGTGGCGAAGTAGTCGCCCCACGAGATCGCCACGGCCACGTTGCCCACGGCGTACTCGAGGATGAGATCCCAGCCGATGATCCACGCGACGAGCTCGCCCAGCGTCGCGTAGGCGTACGCATAGGCGCTCCCGGCCTGCGGGATCATCGAGGCCAGCTCGGCGTAGCAGAGGGCGGCGAGCGCACAGGCGCCACCGAGCAGCAGGAACGACAGCACGAGCGCCGGGCCGGCCCCGAGCCGGATGACCCCGCCGCCGGGCCCGACCTGTCCGGCCGCCGCCGTCCCGATCGCTCCGAAAATGCCGGCACCGATCACGGCCCCGATGGCCAGCATCACCAGGTCGCCCGCCCCGAGCACCCTCTGGAGCGAATGCGCGTCGGCGGGCAGGAGATCGGCGATCGCCTTGCGGCGGAAGAGGGACGTCATCCGACGGCGGCGGTCAACCGAAACGGTAGACGGTTTCGTTCGCCGCGACGACCAGCTCGCCGCCAGGCCCGAACGCCAGCCCGACGAGTGCGGCCGCGCCGACGACCAGCTCCGGCGGACCCCCCGGCACCACGCGGTAGACCCCGCTCGCGCCCGCCAGCGCTTCGACGACGTGGAGCACGCCGTCCCCGTCGAACGCCAGCCCCTGCGGGCGGCCGAAGGTGACCGGCAGCGTGGACACCTCACCCGCCGCGTCGATTCGGTAGATGTGGTCCCGGGGCGACAGCGTCGGCGCCGCCACGTGCAGCTCGCCGACGGGACTCATCGCGAGGTGAAAACAGGCCACGCTCGCCGGCAGGGTCGCGAACCGTTCCGCGCGCCCATCGCGCAGACGGAAGATCGTGCCCGTGCGATCGCCCACGTACAGCCGCCCCTCGGCGTCGAACGCCAGGCCGCAGGCCACGCCCAGCTCGCCGGCGACCATCTCGCGCGTGCCGTCGGGGCGAATACGGTACACCATGCCCTCGAAGCGGCTCGACACGTACAGCGCGCCGTCGGGCCCGAGCGTCATCGACGTCGCGTTGACGATGTCCGACACGAACGGCTCGCGCGTGCCCTGCCGGGTCACGCGGAAGATCGAGACGGGCGTTTCCTGGCCCCGGGCGCCGCTGTAGGTGACGTAGAGACCGCCGGAGCGGTCGCAGACGGGGTTGTCGACCTGGTGCAGACCGGTCGCCCACGGCCGGCCCACCGAGAGCGAGGCCCGGCCCGTGTCCGCACCACCGACCACGAGCGGCATCTCGCCGCCGTCGAGTTCGTCCGGCACGACCACGACCAGCCGGCGCGCGGACAGGGCGGCCACACGCGCCGGCGTTCCGCCAACGGTGACGTGGCCGAGCGTGTCCTCCGGGTCGAAGGCGCCGGTGAGCACGACACGGCCCCCTTCGACGGCCTTCGCCGGCACGATGGAGTCGATGCGGGGCACCCTCACCGGCGAGTCACCGGCCTCAGGCGTCGTCGAGTTCGACGTTCCAGTACAGGTAGTCGCGCCAGCTCTCCGGCGCGTTGCGCAGCCCGATCGTGATGCGGAAGGCCGGCACCGTGTCCGGGCGGCGTGGCGCACGGACCAGGCGCATGCCGGCCTCGGCGGGCGTGCGTCCACCCTTGCGCCGGTTGCACCGGACGCAGCAGGTGACGATGTTCTCCCAGTCCTTCCGCCCGCCCTGGGCCACCGGCACCACGTGGTCGAACGTCAGGTCCGCGGCCTGGTAGACCTCGTCGCAGTACTGACACGTGTAGTTGTCGCGCCCGTAGATGTTGGCACGCGAGAACGGCACGTAATCGAAACGGCGCTTGATGCGAACGAACCGGAGGAGGCGGATGACGGAAGGCAGCTTGACGCTGAACGACACCGCGCGTATTTCGCGGTCGTGGACCGCGATCACCTCGACCTTCCCCTGGCAGAGCAGCGTGATCGCCTTCTGCCAGTGCACGACCTTCAGCGGCTCGTAGGACGCGTTGAGGAGCAGCGTCTGTTCCATGACCCGCTTCATGATGCCCGGAGCTCTTCAGGACTGTCAAGAGACCGGGCGTCTGTAAGAGATAGTGCCTGCAAGGGTTAGGGCCCTGGCCTGAATACGGTTGCCGACTCCCGGGCGGCGAGGCGCCCGGATCGCCAGGCGCGAGGAGGGAGCAGGCCGGGTGCCTGTGACCGACGAGCAACGCCGCGAGGCGGGATGCATCGTCGGCCGAGATGGCAACCTTGTTCAGGCCAGGGCCCTTGGCGACAAGCGATCGTCACGGCTGTCACGAGCGCGCCACGCCTCAAGGCCGCGCGGCTTCGGGCCGATAGGACTCTCTGTGAACCGATCCCTGATGACGCTGATCGTGGCGGCGGTGTTGGCCACGGGTTGCGCCAGCTCGGGAGCGGTGCCGAGACCGCGACCGTTCCCGGGCGCCGGGACGCCGGCCGCGGAGCCGCCGGTGCCGCGCGCGCCACTGCCACCCGGGCTGTCGTCGCTGTCAGGGGTCGTGGACACCGCCCTCACCTACCTGGGAACCCCCTATCGGTACGGGGGCAGCGACCCGCGCGGCTTCGACTGCAGCGGCTTCGTCCAGTACGTGTTCGCGCGACACGGCGTCGCGCTGCCCCGCGAGGTCGGCGATCAGTACCACCTCGGCCGGCGCGTGCAGCCGTCAGACGTGAAGCAGGGGGATCTGATCTTCTTCTCGACCGTGGCCCGCGGGCCGTCGCACGTGGGCATGGCGATCTCGAACAGCACGTTCGTCCACGCCCCGAGCTCGAAGGGGGTCGTCCGGGTGGAGCGGTTCGGGTCGCGCTACTGGGCCCGGCGGCTGGTCGCCGTCAAGCGGCTTCACTGACCTTCATTCGAGCGGCGCGGCCGCATCCGGCGCGGGCGTTGCCGGTTCGGCGGCCGCGGGGATCCCTTCGGCGCCTTCGGTGGCCTCCGCCTCGGGCGGATCGAGCGGCAGCTCCTCCGGCACGGATACCGGCGAGGCATCCACGTCCGGCGCCTCCAGGTCCGCATCTTCCACCACCGGCGGCAGCGTGGCGCTCAGCACCGGCGTGGCGGACGGCGGGGTGACGTCTCCCATGCGTCCGAGGATGAGCTGCTGACGCCGCACGACGCCCCTCGTCGGCTTCGCGGGATTCAGGACACGCGGGTTGATGATGACGGCGGCCAGCAGCGCGGCCTGATCGCGTGTCAGGGCTGCGGCCGCCTGGCCGAAGTGCTGGCGCGACGCCGCCTCGGCGCCCCAGACGCCGTTCCCCCACTCGATCAGGTTCAGGTACAGCTCCAGGATCCGTTCCTTCGTCAGGGCCGCTTCGAGTCGCCTGGTGATGACGAGCTCGCGGAACTTGCGCAGTGGATTCCGGGACGGCGACAGGTACAGGTTCTTGGCGAGCTGCTGCGTGATGGTGCTGGCGCCGCGCATCGGCTCACCGGTTTCCAGCCGGTCCTCGATGGCCCTGCGCAGTTGCACGAGGTCCACCCCCTCGTGGTCCCAGAAGGCGTCGTCTTCGGCCACGAGCACCGCGCGCTTGAGATGCGACGAGATGCGGTTGTACGGGACCCACGTGTGGTGGTGCGGCAGGGAGCGACCAGCGGCCGCGGCCTCCCGCTGCCGCAGCTCCATCATCGCGGTCGTGGACGGGTTCACGTGCGCCAGCGGACGGACGTCCGGGAGCGTCACGTACATGTAGGCCAGCAGCGTGAACACCGCCCCGGCCGTCGCCAGGACGGTGCGGGTCACGGAGGCGCGCAGGCTGACGTTCACTACCCTCCGACGACGATCTTGATCCGGCGGCCGGGCTCCGGTCTGGAGCCGGCGGGTGAATCGTTCATGATCGCGAGCGTCTGCGCATCGACGATCCCGCCCGAGGCTTCGGCGATGGAAGCCCAGGTGTCGTTGCTCCGCACCGTGTACAGATCGATGCGGTTCGGATGGATCGCTTCCGCCTCCGCAGCCGACAGCGCCCGGAACGAGCGGATGGTGCGCAGGAACTCCGCATCCACCTGCTCGAACGCCGCGGGGGGCGCGATCCCGGCCACGAGGTAGATCTGGCGGTTGTGGGAGATGTGCCCGGCGCGCAGCACCACGTTGCCAAGACCCTGCAGGCGTCCGCGGTACACGCCCACCCAGGCCTCGAGACCGTTGAGGGTTGCCCGATCGCCCTGGACGGGTGCCAGACCGGCGCCCCGCATGCTGTTCAGCGCCACCTCCTGGACGGTCCTCCCCTGCGGCTGCTGCACGATCTCCATGAGCATGACCAGGTCCGCCCCGGGGGCGCTGGCAACCACCTGCCGGGGTGAGTTCATGACCTCCCAGGTCTGCGGGAACTCGAGCTGCAGGCGCAGCTCCGGGTGCAGGAAGGTGCTGCCGCGGACGATCCCCTGTTCGGGGTTGTCGCCGTAGAGCATGCCGTCCACGCGGCGCAGATAGCCGTCGCGCTCCACGGTGAACGAACCACCGGCCGCGGTGAGCTGCTGGACGAGCGGCTGGATGTCCTTGACGCGTGAAGCGGGTTCCGGATGGGTCGAGAGCCAGTTGGGCACGCCCCGCGTCGATCCCTCACTCAGCCGGCCGAGCGTGGTCAGAAACGCCGGCACCTGCCGCGGATCCCAGCCGTTGGTGGCCGCGTACCGCGCTCCGAGATCGTCGGCCTGCAGCTCGTCGTCGCGGCCGTACTTCAGAAACAGGGCCCCGACTGCCGTACTGGTGACGTCGCCAAGCGGCCGCGCGGCAGGCACGAAGATGCCAAGCGCCGCGAGGCCGACCGAACCGCTCACCTGCCGCGTGTACTGCTGCGCCGAATGGCGCGCCGTGACGTGTCCGATCTCGTGCCCGAGCACGCCGACGAGCTGCGCCTCGTTGTCGAGGTAGGACAGGATGCCTCGCGTGATGTAGATGAACCCGCCCGGCACGGCGAAGGCATTCACCACGGGCTGATCGACCACGGTGAAGTGCCAGGGCAGGTCCGGGCGCTCGGACCGCCGCGCCAGGCGCTGGCCGAGCTCGTTGACGTACTGCTGAAGCGCCGGGTCGTCGTATTCCCCCATCTCCTCGAGGATCTGGGGGTGGCTCTCCTGCCCGATCCCGATTTCCTGGGACTCGCTCATCAGCATGACCTCGCGCCGCCCGGTGACCGGGTTGGTGGCGCAGGCCACGAGCCCGCCAAGGATCGCGGCCACGAGCGGCAGGGCAAGTTGGACTCGCACCGAATCTCCTCCTCGCTCACTCCCGAAGCAGGGTTTCCGCCAGACTGGCGGTGGCAGCGGCGCGGCCCGCACCCGGCTCCAGCCGGTGTCCGTGGGCAGTCAACGCCCTTTCCAGGGCATCCAGCAGGGTCAGGAGTGTGTCGGAGGTTGACCCGGCGCCCATCAGCCCGACGCGCCAGATGCGTCCGGCGAGCGGCCCCAGACCACCCCCTATCTCGATCTGCCATCGATCCAGCAGCATGCGCCTGACCGACGCTTCGTCCACACCGTCCGGCACCCGCACCGCATGCAGGGTGTGCAGGCGGTCGGCTGGCGCCGGCAGCAGCGACAGGCCCATGGCTTCGAGCGCCGCGATGAACGCAACGTGATGCCGCCGATGCCTGGCCCACCGCTGCTCGAGCCCTTCCTCGTCGATCAGGATCAGCGCCTCGAGCAGCGCGTAGACGAGCGAGGCCGACAGCGTGTGGTGGTACGACCGCTCGCGCCAGTAGCGTTCGAGCAGGGCGAGGTCGAGGTAGAAGCTGCGCGCGGGCACCAGGGCCTGCCTGGACGGGCCCGAGACGGCGATCGGCGCGAGCCCCGAGGGCGAGCCGATGCACTTCTGCGTGCACGAGTAGGCGACGTCGATCCCCCACTCCGCGAGGCGGACCTCGTGTCCGCCAAGCGAGGTGACCATGTCGGCGATCGTGCGCGCGCCGTGAGCGCGGGCGACCGAAGCCAGGTCGCGTGCCGGGTTGAGGACGCCCGTCGAGGTTTCGGCGTGGACGAAGGCGACCATGTCTGCGCGGTCCCGGACCAGCGCCGCGCGGAGGCGATCCGGGTCGCAGGCCTGGCCCCACTCGACTTCCAGGCGGCGGACCTGCCCCCCGTAGCGCTGGCACATCTGTGCCAGCCGATCGCCGAAGTAGCCCGTGACCACGACGAGCACGCGCGCGCCGTCCGCGACCGTATTCGCAACGGCGGCTTCCATACCGGACGTGCCCGTGCCGGGAGTCGCCAGCGCCAGCGATTCACCATCGGCGCCGAAGAGCCGCTGCAGCCGCGCCCGCACCTCGTCGAGCAATGGGACGAAGGCCGGGTCCAGATGGCTCAGCACCGGGTGGCCGAGTGCGGCCATCACGCGGGGCGCCATCGGGCTGGGCCCGGGGCCCAGCAACAGCCGGTCGGGGATGCGAGGCCGGGAGGATTCGGGAGGCATCGGCATCACGCGCGCACGGGCAGCGCCCCGAGCGCTGCGAGCTCGACACGGAGCGCGTCGACGAGCGATGGAGGCGGCGGCAGCAGCGGCGGCCTGGGCCGCCCCCCGGTCAGGCCGATCAGGTCGATTGCCGCTTTCAGCGCCGGCACACCGCCCGTGGCGCCGACCAGACGGCCAAGGGGGGCCAGGCGCCGCTGGAGCGACCGCGCGTCCTCCAGCCGTTCACCCTGCATGAGCGACCGGAGGTGGCTGCACAGGCCGGGAACGAGAGCCGCCAGGGCGAGCACTGCGCCCGAGCAGCCGACAGCCAGCGCCGGCAGGAACGTGGAGGCCGAGCCGGCGAGCACCGCGAAATCCGGTGGCGTGCGCGCGACGAACTCCGCAAGCTGCGCGACGTCACCCCCCGACTCCTTGATGCCGGCCACGTTCGGATGGGTCGCCAGCCGCTCGACCGCATCAGGGGGCAGGTTCACACCGGTGAACATGGCGACGTTGTAGAGCAGGACCGGCACCGGGGAGGCGTCCGCAACGGCGGTGTAGTGCCGGACGAACACCTCGGTCGTCATCTGTGGCTTGAAGAACGATGGCGTCCGCACCAGCACCGCGTCCACGCCAGCCGCCGCCGCCCTGCGCGTCGCCTGGATCGCCTCGCGCGTCGATTCGCGTCCAGTGCCCGCCACCAGCAGGCGTCCCGAGGGAACGACGGAACGCGACACGGCGATCGCACGATCGGCTTCGTCGTCATCGAGCGCGACCGATTCGCCGTTGGACCCGAGAACGACCACACCATCGAGGGGGGTCGCCATCCAGTGCGCCAGGTTGCGGGCAAGGCCCGCTTCATCGAGTGTGTCCCGTTCCGTGAACGGAGTCGGGATGGGCGCGAACAGCCCGGACAGGCGCACCAGGCCATTCTAGCGGAGGCAGTGACAGCCCCCGGGCAGCGTCACCACCCACCACAGGCCAATCAGCTCAGCCGGACAGGTTGTTCTCCCCAAGGATGGACAGAGTTCGCCCTGAAGGCAGACTGAATTTTCGTGCTGCCGCCGTTCGAGCCATGAGTCTCGGCTATCATGGTGCGAGCGTGTCGGTGTCGGGTGGGGAAGTGTGTACGTGTGCGGTGCGGGCGTCAGGCTCACTGGCGAGAGGGCAGAGCGAATGACTCGATTCCCCGCAGCGGGTGTGAACGCGTTCGGTCGTCTACTGGTCGTGGTGCTGGTGGGGCTGACGGCGTCAGCGGCCGTGGCGGAAGCCCAGTCCGCCTTCCCGCGCCGGGCGCTGCTGTCACCGACGCCGCAGCAGATGGTGGCGGACGACGACTTCAGCGCCCCCTCTGACGACGCCACGAGGCTGGTGCTGACGGGCACCCGCCGGCAGATCAACGACCTTGCTTCCAGGCACGGTCTGCGCATCAGAAAGCGGCTGGCCTGGGGCGCGGCCGTGGACGTCCCACCGGGCATGCTTCGGGAAGTCGTGGATGACGGGGAGCTCGACCAGGCCGCGATCGACCTTCGGGTTGCCGGCTCGATGGACGTGTCCGGCATCTCGACGGGCGCCGATCAGGCGTGGTCGAACCAGTGGCGCATCAGCGGCGCCTTCAAGCCCTCGCCTGGCTTTCCGGTCAACGGCACCGGTGTCACCATCGCGATCATCGACTCCGGGATCGATCCGCACCCGGCCCTCAGCGGTCGCGTACTCGCGAGCGTGAACTTCACCGGTGCTGCCGACGCCACGGACGACCACGGGCACGGCACGCACGTCGCCGGCATCGTGGCGGGCGCGAACATCAGCCAGAACCCGCCCGCGTCGGGCGTGGCACCGGGCGCGCTGCTGGTCAACCTGAAGGTGCTCGGGGCGGACGGTTCCGGCTACACCAGCGACGTGATCGAGGCCATCGACTGGGCGATCGCGAACAGGACGGCGTACAACATCCGCATCATCAACCTGTCGCTGGGGCACCCGTCCATCGAATCGTGGGCCGCCGACCCGCTGTGCCAGGCGGTCGAACGCGCGTACCACGCCGGCATCTTCGTCGTGGCGGCGGCGGGCAACCGCGGCAAGCACCCGGACACGGGCGAGAAGATCTACGGCCTGATCGACTCGCCGGGCGTATCGCCCTATGCGTTCACCGTGGGTGCGCTGAACACGTTCGCCACCGCGTTCCGGTCCGACGACGGGGTGACGACCTACAGCTCCCGCGGCCCGACGTGGATCGACCACCTCCCGAAGCCGGACATCGGCGCACCCGGCAACCGGATCCGGAGCCTGCTCGGGACGGATACGACGCTGGCGCAGGCGTATCCCCAGTTCGTGATCGGGACCGGTCCGGACGCGGTGCTCGAGTTAAGCGGCAGCAGCATGGCGGCGGGGGTGGTGAGCGGCGCGGCGGCGCTGCTGCTGCAGGGCAAGCCGGCCACGACACCGCTCGGTCTGCGCGTGGCGCTCCAGTACTCGTCCAGTCTCGTGCCGGGAAGCACGGCGCTCGAGACAGGGGTCGGCAGCCTGAACGTCGTCAGCGCCTTGAAGGGGATCTTCTCGACCAAGGCCAAGTCGTTCCCGGCCCTGATCGCGGGCGAGCTGATCGCCAACCAACAGGGGGTCTTCGCTGCGGCCGTCGTGAACGCACCCGGCGCCGTTGGTGCAGACGGTATCGCGTGGTCAGACGGAATAGCCTGGTCTGATGGTATCGCGTGGGCTGATGGCATCGCGTGGGCTGACGGCATCGCGTGGGCTGACGGCATCGCGTGGTCGGATGGCATCTCATGGTCCGACGGCATCGCTTGGTCAGATGGCATCGCGTGGTCCGACGGCATCTCGTGGTCGGATGGCATCACCTTACCGGACTGAGATCTCGTGACTTGGCACTAGTCAAGTCTCGCGCCCGTAAACGAGCAATTGCTGCAACCGGATGTCTTGGCTGCCCAGCGAACTGCCACGAGGCGCCAGAATCTACATCGGCCTGACTGTCGCAGGTGGCCTACTCCTAGTCGGGCGCGCCTCCGTTTCGCTTCTTGTTGCAGCGCCACCGCGCGAGTGGCTCATTTTCGCGGCGCTGGCGCTCCTAAGCGGCGCATTCACCGTTAAGGTCCCGGGCGTTCCCCTTCGACTCTCAGTCGCCGAAGCGTTTGTATTCGCTACCGTACTCCTGTACGGAATCGAGGCCGCGATCCTCGTGGTCTCTCTTGACGCGATCGCGTCATCCCTCCGGCATCGAAGAACCGCAAAGTCTCTCTATCGAGCTCCGTTCACCGTCGCTTCTGTGGCGATAGGAATCTGGCTAGCTGGTTTGCTGTACGAAGCTCTACTTGGACAGGGCCTAACCGCTGCGGATGTAGCGCTAGACGACCTAATGCTTCCGTTGTTCGCGCTCTCAACTGCGTACTTCATCATCAACAGTGGACTAGTTGCTGTCGGTATGGGGCTCGAAAGACGAGTTTCCGCCCTGGTGCTGTGGCGAAGTAACTTCTTGTGGCTGGGCCTAAATTACCTTGGGGGCGCCTCGTTCGCGGCGCTGATCGTCGTCTACAGACAGCAGTTTGACCTCGCGATGATCGCGGTTGTCGTGCCGCTCATCGTCATCACGTACCTCACGTTCCGAACATCGGTCGATCGGCTGGAAGACGCCAACCGGCACGTCAGTCAGCTGAACGAGCTGTACCTGTCGACCATCGAGACGCTGGCCATGGCCGTGGACGCCAAGGACCAGATCACCCACGGCCACATCCGGCGCGTGCAGGTGTACGCCACCGAGCTCGGGCGGCGGATGGGCGTGACCGATCACAGCCAGCTTCGCGCCATCGAGGCCGCCGCCCTGCTCCACGACATGGGCAAGCTGGCGATCCCCGAAACGATCCTGAACAAGCCCGGGAAGCTGTCCGACGCCGAGTACGACCGGATCAAGGAGCACGCGAGCATCGGCGCCGACCTGCTGTCGGTCATCCGCTTTCCCTACCCCGTCGTGCCGATCGTCCGGCACCACCACGAGTTCTGGAACGGCAAGGGCTACCCGAGCGGCATCTCGGGCACCGACATCCCGCTCGGCGCCCGGATCCTGTCCGTGGTCGACTGCTTCGACGCGCTGACCTCGGACCGCCCGTACCGCCCCCGCCTGAGCCGTGACGAGGCGTTCGCGATCCTGCGCGAGCGCCGCGGATCGATGTACGACCCTCTGGTGGTCGACCGCTTCGTCGGGGCCTTCGATGACATCCACCCGCTGGCGGTCGCCGCGGGCGAACAGGCCCGGAGCCTCATTCCCGGCGTGCAGGCTGACCAGTGGGCTGTCGCTGCCGGGGCCCTGCCGCTGCGGCAGATCCGCGCGAGCGCGGAAGACAGCGCCCTGAGCTTCGAGGTTCGTCGTGCCCTGCTGGGCGCCTCCTCGCCCCAGGAGGCCTTCCTGCACGTGGCGAGGTACATCCGCCAGCAGACGCCAGCCACGCTCTGCGCTCTCTTCCGCCCTGAACCTGGGAGCGACCTGCTGACGTGCGTGCAGGCGTCAGGAGAAGGAGCGGAGCTGCTGCTCGGGTTTTCGATACGAACGGGCGAGCGGATCACCGGCTGGGCAGCCGCGCACCGGCAGACGATCTGCAACTCCGACCCCACCCTGGATTTCGGAAACATCGTTAAGTCCTTCCGCTGCCAACCCAAGAGTACCCTCGCGGCACCTATACTTGACACCGATTCAACACTAGGCGTAGTAACCGCATACGCACTGACGCAAGAGGCATTCTCAAACGACCATCGCCATACGATCGATGAGATCGTGGTTCATCTAGGGCGGTCGCTGAGAGAGAGTGAGAAGGAGGAGAAGCGCCTCCTTGCAGTGGAAAACAAGAAAGACTTGGCCTAGAAGGATCAACCACAGAGACGGCCTCTGGGGTTCCATCCAGGAGTAGTCAGATGGGGCTATCGTACGACGCCGCGCTCAACCTGTTCCGCTCTGGCGAGGTCTGCGAACTGCTTCGTCAGAGTGAGTCAAGTCCCCAAGACATCGCGAAAATCCCACGACCGGAACATCGCCTGCTCCTGGCTCGTTGCCTGTTCTACGTTGGCCGCGTGGAAGATGCTGCTTCTGTTGCGACAGCAACTCACTGCTCCAACCCGGCGACAGAGTCTCGAGCCGAAGTGACCCTCGGGCTCGTTGCCAAGAGACGCGGTGACTTTGACCTGGCACTGAAGCACCTCCAACACGCGGTCCACTTGGCGCGCTCTTCCCAAGACATACAGCAAGAAGGCTGGGCTCGCCTCCATCTGTTTAGACTGCTACTCGAAGTCGAGCGGTTCGAGACACTCGCTCCGATGCTTAGAGAGATCAAACAGTGCGCTGTCCAAGCGGCAGATCCCCACCTTAACGTCTACCTTCACGACGCAGTCGCCGTCATGGAGGGACAAGTTGGAAGCTTGGAGCAAGCACGACGGCACGTTGCCATGGGGAGGTCGGTACTCGAGCGGTACCCAAACGCCCTGCTGGGAGAAATGATCGAGGTGACTGCTTCGTGTTTGGCCAGTCTCGAGTTGGACTTCCAATCAGCCAAAATTCACGAGCGGAAAGCCAGAGTCTTCGGAGCCGTCACGAGCCATGTGTTCTGTTCTTTGGTCCTTGAGGTCAACGAGGCACACCGATATCTCGTTAGTGGCAAGCTCATGAGTGCACGCGAAGCACTCCTCGCGATGCAGCGCTCTCCGGCCGCGTCGGTACGTGCAGCGGCAATTGACGGTTTGGCACGACTGTACGTTGCGACAGGACACGACGACCTCTGTGCCGCCGTCCTTGAGACAGCCGAACAGGCAATCCGCCACCCGAAGACAGGTGCCATGTACTCGCTGAGGTGGCTTGGACTCTCCCATGCGAAGCTCACCCTGAGACAGGGAAGACTCGACACCCTCGACGCGCATCTCGACCACGAGCTGCAGCGGGCGGAGGCGCTGCACGACGCTCCTCTGCTTGCGGCGCTCCGGCTGCTCAGAGCCGAGGGCGCCTCGATGCGGGGGCACGGTGAACAGGTGGGGCGGGAACTGCTCCTGGCCGCCGACCTGGGCGTCACGACGAACCCGGAGCTGCAGGGGCACTACCACCTCACCTGCAGCCGCGTGCTGGAGCGCACGGGCAGTGCGCTCGCTCCGCTGTTCCGGGCGCGCGCCGAGCGCGTCTGGCGCGAGCGGCGCAACCTGCTCGCGCTGATCGAAGCCGGAGCCTGGGACGGCCCCCCGATCGAGATCGCCGACTACGACCAGGACCCGCGCTTCGCTGGCCCCCCGGCCCGGACCCCGGTGTCCGTGCCCGTCCAGACAGCGCCGGCCGCCGTGCTGAGCGCGGTCGCCAATGTCTTCGACCTCACCGCCATGCCGTCCGAACTCGGGGCCGAACTGCAGCAGATCATCGCCACCCTCGGCTGCGCGCCGTTCGCCCGCGTCCAGACCGGCCGCGCCCCTGCGGCCGCGCCGGACGAGTTCACCGTGCCGCTCGGTGAGGACGGCGGCCGCGCGCTCGCGCTGACATACCGCGCAGCGCCCGATCCCGGCACCACCGTGCTGGTGAGCGCCCTCGCGCGGATCGCACGTGCCGCCCTGGCCGTGGAGCGCATGCGGCGCGACGAGAACGAACGCGCAGCGGTCTGGCCGGCCGCGGCGGCAGCCGATGGCGATCCCGTGTACGTGGACGAACAGATGGTCAGCCTGGTCGCGGCCGCCCGCCGGGTGGCGGGCGTCAACGTCTCGGTGCTCGTCACCGGCGAGACCGGCACGGGAAAGGAAGTCCTCGCGCGCCTGATCCACTCGGCATCGCCGCGATCGCGCGGCACCTTCCTGCCCTTCAACTGCGCCGCCTGCCCCCGCGACATCATCGACGCGCAGCTGTTCGGCCATCGCCGCGGCGCCTTCACGGGCGCCATGGAGAGCGCGCCCGGCGTGATCCGTGCCGCGGCTGGCGGGACGCTCTTCCTGGACGAGATCGGCGAGGCGCCGCTCGACATCCAGCCGAAACTCCTCCGCTTCCTCGAGTCGGGCGAAGTGCATCCCCTCGGCGAAGCCCACCCGGTGAAAGCCGACGTGCGCGTCATCGCGGCCACCAACGTCGACCTCGACGCGCTGGTATCCGCCGGCCGCTTCCGCGAAGACCTCTTCTACCGCCTCAACATCGTCCGGCTGCACCTGCCGCCCCTCCGGGAGCGGCGCGTCGAGATCGCCACGCTCGCGGAGCGGTACCTGAGCACCTACGCACGGGAGTTCCACAAGGGTGACCTGCGCCTCGCGGAGGAGACGATGGAGTACCTCCTCCTGTACCGGTGGCCGGGCAACGTCCGCCAGCTCGCCAACGAGATGCGCCGGCTGGCCGCCATGGCCGAATCCGGCGCCGTCCTCATGCCCGAGCACCTGTCACCCGACATCGCGCGCTCGCGCCGCACGGTGCCGCCGTCGGAGAGGCCGCTGAGCGCCAACGAGGTGGTGGTCAGGACCGATCAGCCGCTGCCCGCCGCTGTCGAACACCTCGAGCGCGCCATGGTCACGCGCGCGCTCCAGGCCTCCGACGGCCGCGTGGAAGATGCCGCCCGGCGTCTGGGCCTGTCGCGCAAGGGCCTGTATCTGAAACGTGTGCGGTTCGGGCTCGAGATCGGCGAGCAGGAAGCCCGCTCCGCCTGACGGCCCGGCAAGCCGTCCCGTCGCCCCCGCTCGCTCCACCCGCCCTGATCTAGTCTGCCTTCCCGCCCTGTCGGCCCCGCCGCGCACGCCCTTCGAGCAGGCGGCGGACCCGGCGCAGGTCATCCTTCAGGCGGGAGGCGCGCACCCACGGCACCAGCGGGGCCAGCACGTGCCACACATCGAAGGTCTGCTCCACCACGAGAAGGGACCGCTGTGCGCTGATTGGCCGCACCTCACGGACCTGGCGCTGCCACCAGGGGTGATGGCCGGGCGTTTCGAGCACCACCCGTCTCGGCGGCTCCAGGGCCGTCACGGTGAACGGCGTCATCGAGTGGAAGACGCGCAGCGTCGTGCGGCTCTCGCGGCAATGCCGGCCCACGGCGAGCGGGCCGGACACCTCCACGGCGTAGACACCCTCGCGCCAGCGCGGGTCGTTCGCGCTGTCGGCCACGAGGGTAAACACCTCGGCAGCCGCGCACGCCACGTGCACCGAGTGCCGGATGGTCGGCTGTTCACGCTCCATTCAGACGGATCCCGTCGTCCGGGACCCCGACGGGCCGCCCGTCCTGGCTGGTCCCCGCGGTCCCCCGAGCCCCCCAATCGTAGTCGGGAACGAGCACGCTGCAACGGCCCGGCCCGGGGCCGCCTGAACGGGCGGCCCGGCCGCTCCCCCGCAGCCCCCCACGGCTCGAGGCGCCGCCGGAACGGCCCAGCTTGTCTTCGGTTGACGTCGACGAACGCGGGTGGCAGCCTCTGCGGTTGGCACGCGGCGGCTCCGCCCCCGTGCCGGACCTGCCGCCGCACGGGCACCCTGTTCGGGCGCGCACGGCATGCCGTCCCGGACTGCCGAGCAGGTGCGCCGACCTCCGGAACATGGGCTTCTTCGCCCAGGACCAACTCGACTTCCGCGTCGCCAAGGGGGCGGGGTGAGCTGTCGGCTCGCCCCGCCCGTGCTGCGACCAGTCATGCACCAAGGCTCCCGTGCTCCTGCGAAGCCACCCCAGGGGCAGCCAGCCTCGACAAACGCCTTTCCAGGCTGGTCTTTGACACCGCTGCGCTCGCGATCTAGGCTTCCCATCACACGCATCGTTGGATATATGACTGCAGCTCAGGCGTACCAATCGGTACTCAGGCGTGATGTCGCATTGTCGCATCCGTCAATCGCGAGGAGGGGAACTATGGCCGCCGCACTGAGGTTGAGGATGAGGATGAAACGAACGTTGTGTCTTGCGCTGCTGGTGACGGCCGGGATGCTGGTGGCGTCAGGAACAGCGCGGGCCCAGACCGGTGCGATCGCCGGCACGGTCGCCGATGCGACGGGCGCTGTGCTGCCCGGCGTGACCGTCACGGCGACCAGTCCTGTCGAGGGTGCCCCCCGGACGGTGGTGACAGGGAGCCAGGGTCTCTACACCATCACGGCTCTCCGCGCTCCCGGGGTCTACGCGGTGGAGTTCACCCTCCCCGGGTTCAGCACCGTGCGGCGCGAAGGCGTCGAGCTGACGACCGGATTCACCGCGAACATCAACGTTCAGATGGTGGTGGGCGGCGTCGAGGAGACGGTCACCGTCACCGGGGCGACTCCGACCGTTGACATCCAGAACGTCGCAGCCCAGAACAGGCTGAGCCGAGGCGTGCTGGACTCGCTTCCGAATGCCCAGAACATCAGTTCCTTTGCGGCGCTGACCTTGGGCATGTCCATCGTCGGCGCCAGCGGCATCGGGGGACAGGATGTCGGCGGCACCGGTGGCGAGATGGGGATCGCGTCGATCAACAACAATCGCGGCGAAGACCAGAAGATGACCCAGGATGGGATGAACGTCAACAACGCGATGGGGACCAACGGTGGGATCTTCCGGGCGGGCATGCAGTTCAACATGGAAGGCGTGGCGGAGGTCACGATCGGTCACACCGGGATGAGCGCCGAGACGGAGACCGCTGGGGTGAACATGAACTACATCCCCAAGGAGGGCGGGAACCGGCTCTCCGGGTCGGCCCGAGCCACATTCACCAACGAAGACTTCCAGTCGGACAACTTGGGTGACCTGGCTCAACGCAGGGGTACCCTCGGGTCGATGAAGCAGGTGTATGACTACGGCGCCTCCTTTGGTGGTCGGATCGTCCGCGACAAACTCTGGTTCTTCACGGCGCATCGATGGTGGGGTGACGAGGTCTACTCGCCGAACTCCTTTTTCAACGCCATTCAGGGGCAGAAGGCGGCCAATGGCGTGCCGCTCTACGCGCCGGACAGAAGCAAGCGCGGCTTCATCCAGAACTACAACCAGGAGAACTCGGGCCGCATCACCTGGCAGGCGTCGAGCAAGGACAAGCTCGCCTACTTTGGCAACCGCAACGACAACTGCGTCTGTTTCCGAGGTGTCCAGGCGATCCTCACTCCAGAGGCGAGCTTCAACAACTTCCTGCCGCAGAATCACCTGTCCCAGATCACCTACACCCGCGCCCACTCGAACAACGTTCTGATCGAGGCGGGGGCGTCGATCCTGATCAACCCGTTCGGGTTCGGCCGGGAAAACACGAATGTCGATTTCGACGACGTGGCGATCTTGGCGATTGCGGGAGGCGCGACAACCGCGGGTGCGCCGCTCCTGATCTACAACGCGAAGGGGAGCGACTTCTTGCCATACAACGACGGCACCGGCCCGGGCGCTGGCCTCAGTGAAGCCGGCCAGCAGAACGCACGCGGGGCGCTTTCGTATGTCACCGGGTCCCACACCCTGAAGTTCGGGTTCAGCTGGGCGCACGGCCTCGTCGAGGCCAATGGTGAGAGCAACCACATTCCCGGGTTCGGCCCGGGACAGGTGACGACGATCGGCGGGGTGCCGTTCTCGATCACCGCGTACGCCCAGCCGTTCTACAACCGGAGCGACTTCCAGAACATCGGTATCTACGCGCAGGACCAGTGGACACTCGACCGCTTCACGTTCAATGCGGGCGTTCGCTTCGACATGTTCGACGGGTGGACCCCGGCCGCTGCGGTCATGCCGAGCCGTTTCACACCCGGGTTCTCGTTCAACAAGGTCTCGGACGCACCAACCTACCGGGATGTCTCCCCGCGTCTGGGCCTGGCCTGGAACGTGAGGGGTGACGGCAAGACGGCGTTCAAGGCCTCGGCTGGCCGGTACGTCGCAGCCCAGGGGACCGGCAACGCACAGGTGTTCAACCCCGCGCGAGCCATTTCGACGAGCACCACGCGCACTTGGGCTGACGCCAATTCCGACTTCGTCGTCCAGGGTAATGGAAGCAACCCGCTGGCCAACGGCGAACTGGGACCAAGCACGAATCCGTCGTTTGGCAGCCCCGTGATCATCCGATCCTTCAGCGACGACTTCGCCACCAAGAATCGCCAATACACCTGGCAGTACTCGGTGTCGGTCGACCAGGAGCTGCGGGACAACGTCAGGCTGACCGTCGCCTACAACCGGACCGCGCACTACAATCAGAGCGTCACCGACAACCTGCTGGTCACCCCGGCCGACTACCAGAACTTCTGCGTCACGCCGACCAGCGGGCCGGCACAAGGTCGGCGGCTCTGCGAGTACTACGACCTGACCCCGGCGGCCAACAGTCGGTTCGCGACCGGGTTCCTCCAGACTCGCCTCGAGGACACGTTCGGGGATCGGACCCAGATCTACAACGGGCTTTCCTTCGAGACGCAGGCGCGGTTCGACAACGGCGCGCTGGTCCAGGGAGGCATCGTCTTTGGCAAGACGGTCGACAACAACTGCTTCACCGTCGACTCTCCCGAGCAGCAGAACTTCCTGTGCGAGATCGTCTCACCCTGGTGGGACGTGGGTGGCCAGGTCAAGTTCGCCGGTCTCTACCCGCTGCCTTACGGCATCGAAGTCAGTGCCGTCTACCAGAACCTCCCGGGGATCGAGATCCGGGCCCAGCAGCGGACGTTCACGACCGACGACGCCGGTCGCACCGGCCGACCGCTGACCCGGGCCACAAGCGTGCTGCTCGACACCATCCCGCGAAACAGTGCCTTCGAGGATCGGCTCAACCAGATCGACTTCCGCGTCGCGAAGGTGCTCAGGTTCGCTGACACCCGCACGCTGCTTACGTTCGACCTCTACAACGCGTTGAACGCCAACAACGTTCGGGCCCGGGTGGATGAGCTTGGTGGCTCGTACGGCAACATCATCGCGTTCATGGGGGCTCGTACGGTCAAGGTCGGCGGTCAGTTCAGCTGGAACTAGACCGCCTCCGCCGAGCCCTTCGGCGGGACGGAACTCGGGCAGAACACGAACGGGCGGGGTGAGCAGTCACCCCGCCCGTTTGTGTGTGTGGAGACGCACCGGGGAGCCGGGACCCCGGCCAGCTGAAGCCGGCCGCTACGGTCTGCCTTGCCGGTCGCCGCCGTTCAGGCCGGCTCAACCTGCAGCCGCGGGACCAGCTACTTGAGCTCGGCGTAGATGGCTTCGACCCAGGCGCGGGCGTGATCGAGCCGGTAGTTCTTGAACCGCTCGGGAAGCCCCAGCGTGGCGACGGCCTGCTCGGCGCTCTTCCCCTCGGTCTTCGCGGCCCTGGCGGCATCGACGAACGCCCGGGCAAAGTCGGCGTACTCCTGCAGGTCGGTCATCGAGAACCAGCGCGGCACGTACGGGCCAGGCGGCGGCAACTGGCGGCTGCCCATCACGAACTTGATCGGCGGCTGCACGGCCTTGAGGGCGGTCACGGCCTTCGCCACGGTGTCCGCAATCGCCACGCCGCTGCCTCCCAGCGCGGAATCGATGACGGGCGTCATCTTGCCGGGGAACAGATCGCCCAGCACCACCGTGTTCAGGGACGGAAACACGACGACGGTATCACCGGCCGTGCTGCCGGGCCCGAAGTAGTGCAGGTCGATCCGGTTGGTGCCCTCCCCTTCGCCCACGGTCTTGACCGTGAACGACAGCGTGTCGGTGAACGTCTTGTTGGGCAGGAACTTCGCGTTGGCGCCCTTGAACGCATTCATCGCCGCCATCGCGGCTTTCGTCTTCTCGTGCGCGACGATCTCCGTTGCGTCCGTGTATTCGCCGATGCTGGCGCCGCCCCTGGCGTTGGTCAGGATGATCCGGACGATGTCGCCTTCGGCGCCCTGCGCCACCTTGTTCGCGATGACGTTGCTGCTCCCTGGCGCCCGCGTGTCGAGCAGCGTGATGCGGTCGTCCTCGCCGCCGAAGGCGAACGAGTGCTGCTGCCCGTCGACCACGAAGATGAACAGCAGACCGACGTTGTCGCCCACGGCCATCATGCGCGGGTCGGCCCCCTGCGCGCGGGCAGGGACCGCCGCCGGCCCGAGCAGACCTCCCGACAGCAGCAGACCGGCTACGAACGCTCGCTTCATGTCGTCCTCCCTCAGCCCGTGGCTCCGATGTCTAGTCGGCCTTCAGCGAGGCACGGATGATTTCGCTGTCGTTGCGGGCGATGATGTGGCCGTTGGCGTACGCCGGGTGCATCCAGCTCACCGCGCCCAGACGGCGCCGGTTGTACGGCTTCGTCGTCACCTCGACGAGCTGGATGCGATCCAGCTCCTCGTACCGCTCCGGCGTCAGGCGCGCGATGATCAGCTCGCCACGATCGTTGTTGATGAAGTACTTGTCGGAATCCCCCACCCGCACTAGAAACGCGGACGAGAAGCGGGCACGCTCGGCCATCGGCGACTGCGACTCCCAGATCCGCTCACCGCTCTTCACGTTGAGCGCGCGAAGCTGCCCGTAGCTGCAGATGCCGTAGACGAACCCGTTCTTGACCATCGGCGGCGAGAACAGCGCGTGGAGATCTTCGGTGTCCACGTCGCTCACCCCTTCGCGCGAGCGCCACAACATCTTCGCGCCCGGCTTGTCGTCGTCGAGCTGCATGACCATCGACCCGAGGTTGAAGGTCGAGATCATCAGGATGTTCCCGTCCTTCACCGGCAGGCCCGGGTTCACGTCCCCGTAGGTCGCAAACGGCACGTCCCACAGCTTCCTTCCGGTGGCCGGGTCGAGGGCCAGCACCGCCTGCGTGTGCCAGATGAGCAACTGCCGCGCGCCGGCGTGCTCGATGATGACAGGCGCGGAGCCGCCGATCCCGTTGCTGAGGGGCGGCATCTTCCACACTTCCCCGCCCGTCATCCTGTCGAGCGCCACGACGTAGCCGCCGTCTTCGCTGTCGAGCTGCAGGATCACCAGGTTGCCGTCGACGATCGGGTGTGCCGACGTGTCCTGCCGGAAGTCCTTCCGCCACAGCTCCTCGCCCGTCGCCGCCTTCAGCGCGAACAGCAGGCCGGAGCGTCCCAGCACGTAGACGCGATCGCCGTCGACGGTCGGGGTGGCCGTCGGCCCGCTCCACGACATCATCGAGATGCGCGCCGCGGAGTAGTCCGCCGGCCACTCCTTCGTCCAGAGGATCTTCCCCGTCTGCTCGTCGAGCGCCAGGGCGCGCTCGGTGCCCTTGAGGTACTCGGTCTCATCGTAGTCGCTGATGAACACCCGTCCGTCGGCGACCGACGGGCCGCTCATGCCGGCCTTCAGCGGCACGCGCCACGCGACCTTGAGACCGCTCTCCGGAAACGTGTCGATGGTGCCGGTCTCGTTCCAGACGCCGGTTCGACCCTTGCCCCGGAACTCGGGCCAGTCCTCGGCCTGAAGCCAGGTCGATCCTGCGAGGAGCGCGACGAGGAGCGTGAGTGTTCTCTTCATGATGCTGGACTATAGCGGCTCTTGATGAACCGAAACAAGGTTTGCGCCCGCAGGTGTTCCGCAGGCGCCCAAACCCCTCAACTCTACACCATCGGCGGGCCGCCGGATTCCCCGGCCGGATGGTAGGATCGGCGCGCGGCTGGAAGCCGCGGGAGGAGACGACCATGAGACATGTCATTGCCGGCGCCGTGCTCACGGGCGCCCTGGCTGCCCTGCCTGCGGCCCAGTCGGGCGAACAGGGCGTGAAGGACGAGGTGATTGCCGCGCAGAAGCGCTTCTACACGGCCTACCGGACGTGCGACAAGGCGACGATGGCGACGCTGGTCACCGACGACATGATGTACCTGCATTCGACGGGAGGCCTGCAGAAGAACAAGGCCGAGCTCGTCGACTCGCTCAACCCGGCCAACTGTCCGTTCGAGATCCTGCAGGTGGATCCCACCAGCGTCCGGGTCTACGGCGACTCGGCGATCATCTTCGGCAACCTGCGCTACAAGCCGAAGAACGGTCCGGAAACCATGGGGAAGAAGATCGCCTCGCAGGTATTCGTGAAGCGCGACGGCCGGTGGCTCTTCGCCTCGAACATCTCGATGGAGCCCGTGCCGCTCGACACCAGCCTGAAGCTCTCCCAGAACTAGCCCCCTGAAACGCGAAAGCGGGGAGCCGGTTGCCCGGCTCCCCGCTTCGCTTCTTCCCTGGTACTCGTGGCGGCCAGCTCCGCCTCCGCTGACGCTTCGGCGGACCACCGCAGCCTTGGCGGAGGTGGTCAGCTGGCCCTTGCGAACTAGAACGTGTACTGCCCGTTGAACTTGATCGTCCGTGCGCCGAGGATGCGCGTCGGCGTGCCCCAGGCCCCGCCGAACGTGTTGTTGCGCGCCAGCACGGCCGCGCTGTTGAAGATGTTGTAGAGGTCCAGCGACAACCGCAGCCGCCCGACCCCGGTGTGCAGCAGCTTGGCCACCCGGAAATCGAGCTGGTTGATCCGATCCTCACGCAGCGTCAGGGGTTCGATCACCGGGATCGACACCGTCGCCGTGCAGGGCCCGCTCGCGTTGGCACAAGCCGCCGGGTTCCGGCCCAGCGCCTGGAAGATCTGCGCCGAGGTGAACGGCACGTTGGCGAGAATCTGCGCGCCCGCCAGGTTCTGGTACACACCAGACAGCTCGATGCCGTACGGCATCGGAAAGGACCCGGAGACCTTCAGCTGGCCGCTGTTGCTGTTCCACCACGGCTCGCTCGTCTTGCAGAAGTGGAGCGCGTCCGGCGAGTCGACCACGACGCAGTTGTCCGTCACCTCGCTGCCGAGCGCCACGCCGCCCTGGAGCAGCGCGCCGTTCGGGAAGCGGCCGTGCATCTCGAGATCGACGCCGTTGAAGTACTGCTTCCGGTCGCCGAACGTCTTCTCGTTGCGCACCAGCGTCCGGACCTGCCCGAACCTGGCCCGGCTGATCATCGACTGGTTGCACAGCTGGTAGCCGCCGCCGCCGGGCAGCCGCGAGTCGGTCGGCGCGTTGATGCAGAACGTGTCGTAGTCCGACGGTGTCACGAGCGTGTTGTCGCTCACCGTCTGGTCGAAATGCTGGATGCGGTAGTAGCTGATGCTCGCGCCGAGATTGTCGCGGAGCTCGCGCGAGAACGACCCCGAGTACTGCCACGAATACTCGCGGTTCTCGGTCAGGTAGTCCGGGTCGAAGAACGTGGTGACCCGGGGCGAGCCGAACGCGGCGTCCGACAGCGGCCCCAGCTCGTTGGCCTGCGGCAGGAAGTCGCCGTTGGTGTCGCTCCAGGTCCGGATGGCCGACGTCACGATGGCCAGCGCGGGATTGGTCGGCTGCACCGTGCCGGAACCGGCCGCGGCGACGTAGCGACCTGCCGACACCTTCACGGCCGTCTTGCCGTCGCCGTTCAGATCCCATGCGAGACCCAGACGCGGCGACACGTCACGCCACGTCGGCGTGTCCTCGATGCGTGACACGCTGAAGCCAGGCACGAACGCGCCGTCCGGCGACGACTGATCCGGGCTCCAGCCATCGAACATGTCGAACCGCGCGCCCAGATTCAGCGTGAAGCGGTTGAGCGACCACTGGTCCTGTCCGTAGATGCCGACGTTCCGGAAATCCGCGCGGTTGAACTTCGGGTGCGCGAAGATCTGGATCGAGTTCGGCACGCCGTTGAAGAGCCGCAGGTCAACCGGGCCAAACCCCGCGAGCACGTTGTTCGAGCCGTTCTGCTCGACCAGGCCATGGGCCGCGGAGAAGCCGACCTTGAAGGCGTGCGATCCGGTGACGTACGAGACCGACGCGCGACCGTTCTGCTGCCCGGCCTCGCTGTCGTCACACACGGGCTTCGGCCCCTGGCAGTCCGTGTACGGCAGCGCCCCGCTCGATCGGGCGCCCCAGACCCGGCCGAGCGCGAGGTCCGTGTACCGCAGGTCGTCGTAGTCCACGCCCTGGCGGCCCGTGCCCGGTTCCTGGCAGCGGTCCTCGTGGCAGAACGCGAACGGGTTCTTGAGGTACGTGAACCCGCCCTCGATCAGCAGCCGGCTCGTCTGCACCCGGTTCCACGTGATCTGCGACAGGTGGTTCGACGGCAGGTGGTTGTGCGACGCGGCCTCCGGCGCCACGTTCGCGCCGATGCCCAGGTAGCAGACGCACTGGTCGCCACGGTTACCGTAGTAGCCCAGCTTGTCCTTCTGCGTCATCTGCCAGTTGATCCGGCCCGTGTTGTCCTGGTTGTAGTTCTCCAGGTACCCCGGGCGGCTGGTGTCCGGCGTGTAGAACCGTGTGCCCTGCGTCGCGTTGAAAAAGCTCCCCGGCTGGTCCACCGAGTCGCCCCACCAGCGGTGGGCGGTGAAGAACCACAGCCGGTCGCGCTTGATCGGCCCGCCGACCGCGCCGCCGTAGTCGTAGATCTTCCTGATACTGCCCGGGGTCACGGCGCCGCGAGCGCGAAGGGCGTCGGTGATGTTTTCCGACTGGAGGTCGCCGCTGGTGTAGGCGGCGCGGCCGGAGCCCGAGAAGTTGTTGCCGCCGTCCTTCGGGACGAAGTTCACCTGCACGCCGGCGGTCTCCGTCTCCGCCGTCATGCCGCTGAAGGCCATCGTGGCCTCCTGCATCGCCTCCATGTTGTAGTGCTGGCCCGCGTGGAACGCGCCGCCGTTGGTCCCCATGGAGTTGTTCGTGTTCATCCCGTCCATGGCGAACTTCTGGTCGGTGCCGCGGCTGCCGTGCACGGTCGTCGTGCCCTGCTCGCCCGCCGAGCCGGCCACGTCCTGCGTCGAGGCGCCGCCCATCACCACGCCCAGTGTCAGCGCCGAGAAGCTCGCCAGCGTCTGCGCGTTCGGCAGCGCGTCGAGCACCTCGCGCGTCATCACGTTCTGCGCCCGGACGTTCTGCACGTCCACCGTCGGGCTGGCGCCGGACACCGTGACGGTTTCCTCGAGCGAGCCGACCTTGAGCTGCGCGTTGACCGGGGCGGTGAACCCCTGCGTCAACGTGATCCCCTCACGCACGACCACGCTGAACCCGGTCAGCGTGAAGGTGACGGTGTAGGTGCCGGGACGCAGCAACGTCACGTTGTAGCGCCCCGTCCCGTCGGTCACGACGGTGCGGACGCCCTCGATGAGCGCCGGGCTGCTGACTTCGACGGTGACGCCGGGAAGGACGCCCCCGGTGTCGTCCGTGACGGTGCCCGAAATGCCGCTGTCCTGGGCCAGGACCCGGCCGGGACTGACGAGCAGCGTCGCCAGGGCCAGGCAGCCCAGGCTCAGCCACATCCGTGCTGTGAATCTCATACCCCCTCCAGTTGCAAGGGCCCGCCAATCGGGCCACGCCAAGCTCTTCTTTATACAAAATGCCGAGCTAAGCGGTCAACCGTGAGCAAGCTCAGCGGTGACAGGGGTGTCAGACGCTCCCTGAGGGCCCCCGACACCTCGGGCGCGGGGGGGGCCTGGGAGCACGGAAACCGCGCTCAGAAGGGCGCGGGAGGCCGGAAAACGGGGCAGGAGCAGGGACCCGCTGGCAGCCGGGAGGAAGCCAGCCGCCAGCGTGTCACTGATGAGCCTTCTCTAGCGGGCCAGCGGGTCGGGCCGGATCTGGAAATGGACCATCTTGCTCGTAGTCCCCTTCCCGCCCTCGGTCTGCCACACGAAGTTCGTGCCGTAGTTGGCCCAGAGCCCGCGTGCCTTCCACCCGCCGCTCGGGTCGTCGATCCGGCCGTCGAGCCCGCGTGAGTAGAACCCCAGCGGGTACGGCACCCGGAGCACGGTCCACTCGCGGGTCTGCGGGTTCAGGACCAGCAGCGAGTCCGAGCCGGAGCCGGTCGCAACGGGCAGGTTCTCGCCCAGGCCCGACGTGTTGAACTGGTCCACCCAGTTGTAATAGTGGAAGTCGGCGTTGATGTTGTCGGTGCCCCTGAAGTTGGGACCCGCCGTCAGCGGGTAGTGCGTCCAGCCCTCGTCGCAGTGCCGGCCGGCCGCCAGCTCGCGGCCGCTGAACACCTGGCACTTGCGGCGGTCGAAGCTGATGAAGCCGCCGCTTCCCGACAACGCCGACCAGACCACGCCGTTCCGATCGACGTCGATGCCGCGCGGCCCGAACGCCACGTCGGGCGTGGGCACCTCGAACATCTCGGCCTTGCAGGTCTCCGGAGGGTTGCTGCCGAGCTCCAGGCGCACGAAGTTGCCGGGGTAGCTGGTGCCTGCCGACCACACGGAGTTGTCCGCAGGGCTGACGATGATGCCGTAGCTGCCGGCGTTGACGCGCGTATCCAGCTTGGGATCGAAGCTGTCCGCCAGCCGGCCGCCGCCACCGCCCTCGTCGACCGACCGGCCGCCGCCGGCGGGCTCGTTCCACGGCTTGGTGATCCGGCCGTCGCCATTGGTGTCGAGCACGGTCGGGCACCAGCCCTGCGCCTTCTGCTCGTCCTTCGTCTCGTCCCAGACCTTGGAGTCGACCCAGGGGATCACCGCTCCGCCGCCACTGAAGTACAGCGTTTCGTTCGGGTCTTCGCCGAACTGCAGGTGGTGCGTGCCGAAGCAGGTCATGATGAGGCCGAACTGCCCCGTCTTGGGGTCGTAGACCGAGGCGTGCCGGCCGGCGCGGCGCGGGAGGGGGTAGTACTCGGCGAACTTGTTGCCACTGCCCTCCAGGCACCACGAGGGCTGATCACCCTGCGACACCGTGGAGGTGTTCCAGATCCGCCCCTTCGAGTCCATCATCGGGTTGTGCGGGTCCGACACGCCCGAGTGCACGATCTGATCACCCCAGTAGAGCGACGGCTTCGGCTGCGTGGCGGGGAACCGCGAGCGCATGGTCGAGGGATCGTCGCGCGTCGGTATCGGGATGTCCCACGCCCGGTTCTCGAGCGGGTCGAGCGCCACGATCGTGCCCGCTGCCGCGTCCACGGCGTAGACCGGGCCGTTGGCGCCCACAGTGGGATTCTGTTTCGAGGTCGTGATCTCGTCGTGCATGTAGGAGAACTCGTTGCCCCAGTCCCACAGCGTCACGACGAGGTTCCGTTCGACACCCGAGGGGCGTGGCGGCTGCGGGGGCACTTCGCCCTTCATGATCCGATCGGTCCAGTCGGCGTACATCCCGAGGGTGCCCTTGAGACCGAGGCGAGCCGCCATGCCGTACATCTGGCCCCCGCGCTGGCCGGTCTGCACCCGGTACTCCCACGCGTCGTAGGTGGACTTGAGCCCGAACTTCGCGAGATCCATATGCCCGATCTCACGCGTGGGCTTGTTGCCGAGCTGGTGGCACAACTGACAGCCCTGCTTGAGCTGGTCGATGTACTGCGCCTGCGTCCGGTAGATCTCGGAGATGCCGTTCCCCTTCTCGCCCGTGCCGGGGAACTGATCCTTCGCCGGGATGTTCAGCAGCGAGTACCAGTAGTTGGCCGGGTAGACCTGCGCGGCCTCCTGCGGTGTGCGGGCCACAACGGCCTTCAGCGCGACGACAGGCTCCTTGCCTCCCTGGGTGACGGCAACCTGGACGGGTGTCGAGTCGGTCAGGCCGTACCCCCGCACCCACACCTCGTAGGTCGCCGCCGGCAGATCGGGCAGCACCCACCGCCCCTCGTCGTCAGTGACCACGATCTTGACGAACTTCGTCGGAAGGTCGTCGGTCTCGGCGATCACCCACACGCCCGGCTCTCGGCCGGCTGCGCTCTCGACCGTGCCGCTCGCCGAGCCGTTGCGCGAGAGCTGCTGTGCCGCGGAGGGTTGCCCCTGCGTCGCCAGCGCCGCGCACACGGCCGCCACCAGCGCGCCCGTCGCGGCGCGAATCCAGACCTGACGTCCCAGGGTGGTCATGGTCATCTCTCCTTGTGAACACTCGACGGAGCCGACGGGGTCCACGGGGCGGCGTTCACGGCGGGCGCCACGCGGGCCACGACTCCGGGCGAGCGGAGTCGGAACGCCCCATGATGCGGGAAGCCGCCGCACAGATCAACCGCCGAAAGGGTCACCGGGGGGACCGGGCAGGCAGGACGGGCCGCGGGCCACGGCGGCACGCCGGGGTCTGGGCCCGGAGCAAGGCACCCGGCGACCCTGGCGAAGCGCTCGGAGCCCCGCCAGAGTCGCCCGGGCCGAATGCGGGCGGTTACTGCTCTTGGGGAGCGCCGGTGCCGGACGAACCCGCGAACAGCCGCCGGCCGTCGGACAGCGTGACGTTGCTGGCGTTGGCGGTCGGCGTGCCGTCCTTGGCGAGCCAGCCGCGCACGGTCACGGCCGCGCCGACCGGCAGGTCGGTCCGGCGCCAGCCGCGGCGGTAGAGCGCCTGCGGCAGCGCGAACTCGATCGCCCAGTTCGTGATCTTGCCGGTTTCGTCCTTCACGTCGATGTGCAGCCAGGCGTGCGGGTTGACCCACTTCATCTCGGTGATGGTGCCTTCGAGGGTCACCGGCTTGTTCGCGTCGAACTCGGCCGAGAAGGAGTGGTGGGCCGTGAGCGGGGCCACGAGCGCCAGCGCGATGCCGGCCGCCAGGGCCATCGAGACTGTGAGTCGAGCCTTCATGAGATCTTCCTCCCTTTGCCCAGCGACCGTCTCGAGACGAATCGGCGCCGGCAACACTTTACCCGAAAGTATGCGTCATGCGTCGGGTCGATCCGGCGCCGGCGCCTCACCTGACGGAAATTTCAGGCTGGCGCCCTCGCGTCCGCCGTGCGGGCAGGGCCGATGGCCCGTCGCCGCCGCGCGACAAGATGGTGCTTGACCCTCCCACGCCCGGGCCATACACTCGCACCGCACCCGTGAATCCACAGGAGGCCCCTCTGACCCCGACACAGAACGTTCGTGGCGTGCTCCCGCGTCGCGCGCCCCTGCTGGCCGCAGCGTGCGCGGGCGCCGTCCTGCTGAGCCAGGCGATCGGTGCGCAATCCACCTTCGTCTGGGAACCGCTGATCGACCACGTCCAGCTCAACTCGGACGACGTGCGCAAGTCGACCGCTTTCTACCAGAACGTGCTCGGCCTGAACCTGCTGCGCGTCGGCCCGCCGAACGACCCGGCCTGCTGCCCGGACGAGTCGGCGTTCTTCGGCGTCGGCGATCGGCTGATCCTGGCGATCCGCAAGGTTCCCGGCCGCAGCATCGACCACTACGCCCTGATGCTGCAGGGCTTCAACCAGGAGAGCTTCGCCGCGGAGATCAAGCGCCGTGGCGGCGTGGCACCGGTGCCGCACACCCAGGCTGGCTTCTACGTCGCCGATCCCGACGGCATGTTCATCCAGTTGATGGGCCAGCCCGGCCCCCCCGGAAAGACGACGGCCCCGGCACCGAAGGGCCAGGGGATGACGTTCGAATGGGCGCCGCTCATCGACCACATGCAGGTCAACAGCCGCGACGTGCGCAGGTCCACCGAGTACTACACGAAGGTCCTCGGGCTCGATCTCCTGCGGACGGGCCCGCCGAACAACCGGGACTGCTGCCCGGACGAGTCGGCGTTCTTCGGCGTCGGCAAGCGGCTGATTCTCGCGGTGCGCAAGCAGGAGCCTGCGCCCATGCTCGATCACTACGCGCTGCTGATGACCAACTTCAATCAGGAGGCGGTGACGAAGGAACTGACCGCGCGCGGCGCGCCGCCCAAGACGGACGCCTCGGGCTATCACGTGGTGGATCCGGACGGTGTCAAGATCCAGATCATGGGTCAGCCGGGCCCCCCGTAAGGTGCAGCCGCCACAGCCAACCAGCCACTGAGCGAGGAGATGCGGGGAATGACTCGACGAGTACTGGCAATTCTGGGCGCCGTCGCGATCGCCGTCGGCGCGCTCGCGGTGTCGGACATGCGCGGACAGCAGTTCGAGACCGTCGGCATGGACTTCCCGGCGGACTGGCCCGGCCGGATGAACATCGACAGCGCGACCTACAGCGACGAGGAGTTCCTGAAGCGCGGGTTCAAGAAGCCGCACGACGGCTACCAGACGGTCGCGGAGTACGAGAAGGTGTTCCGCCAGATCTCCAACTGGGGCCGCTGGGGCAAGAACGACCAGATGGGGACCCTGAACCTCATCACCGACGAGAAGCGCCGCCAGGCCGCAGCCCTCGTCAAGTCGGGAATCGCCGTGTCGATGGCCCACACGGTCGTGCAGGAAGTCACCGCCGACATGCAGACGCCCTTCAAGCTCGAGGGCGGGGGCAGCCGCTTCACCTACGGGTTCCACAGCACGACGCAGAGCCACCTCGACGCGGTGTGCCAGTTCGACTACAAGGGGCGACTCTACAACGGCTTCCTCATCAAGGACACCAAGGGCCCGGACGGCTGCAAGGTGCAGGACGTGGACATGATGAAGGACGGCCTCATCACGCGTGGCGTGCTGATGGACATCCCCCGACTGAAGGGTCTTCCGTACCTGGAGCCGGGCACCCCGGTGTACGCGTCCGACTTCGAGGCCTGGGAGAAGAAGACGGGCGTCAAGGTCGGTCCGGGAGATGCGATCCTGCTGCGGACGGGGCGCTGGGCCCGCCGCGCGGAGAAGGGGCCGTGGCAGCTCTACCCCGCCCCGCCTGGCGAAGGCGAGGCGGGCTATCACGCGACGACGCCCATCTGGTTCAAGCAGCGTGACGTCGCCATCGTCGCCGCGGACGTGTCCAACGACGTGACACCACACGCGGAGGTGAAGCCGGAAGTGCTCGCCTACACGCGCGGCATGCCGGTCCACTCGCTGGCCATCGTCGCACTGGGCGCGATCGTCGTGGATGCCCTGGACTTCGAAGCGGTGGCCGACACGGCCGCCAGGCTGAATCGCTATGAGTTCTTGGTGGTGGGCGCGCCGCCCCGCGTGACGGGGGCCACCGGCTCGCTCATCAACATGGTCGCCGTGTTCTAGCCGCTCGCACAACGAGGAGACGTCCGCTCATGACACGCACCATCCGCTCGTCGTTCGGCGCCCTGGCGATCGTGGCCGGCGCCCTGCTGTCCACGTACTGCGCCGGTGCGGCGCCGCCCCCTGCCGAAGGCGAGTCGGCCGCCGCCGAGGGTGTCCTCCCGGTGCTGTCCGAGAAGGGCGGCAGCGAGGAGACCGGCCCGTACGACGTCGTGGAGAACTGGCCGCAGCCGCTCGATCCCGAGTGGACCTGGGGCCGGACGGGCGGCGTCTGGGCGGAGTCGCCCGACCGCGTCTACATCATCCAGACGGGTGAAATCCCGGTCGCCACGCGCAATGCGGGCGGCAATCCGCCACGGATGCACGCCGTCGATCACCCGGACACGCGGCACACCAAGCAGTTCATGGTCGTGGACCGCGAGGGCAAGCTGATCGAGTCGTGGGAGGAACAGGTCAAGGATCTCTTCGTCCACCCGCACAGCGTCAAGCAGAGCCCCTACGACGCCGACAAGCACGTGTGGATCACCGACGGCCGCAGCGAGTCCGGCGAAACGGCACACCAGGTCTGGAAGTTCTCGCACGACGGCAAGCTGGTCATGACGCTCGGCGAACACAAGGTCCAGGGCGCCGACGAGGGCCACTTCGGTGGGCCGTCCGACCTGGCCTTCCTGCCCAACGGCGACTTCCTCGTGGCCGATGGCTACCGCAACGGACGCATCGTCCGCTTCAGTGCGGACGGAAAGTACATCTCCGAGATCGGCACGAAGGGCAAGGAGCCCGGCCAGCTCTTCCAGATCCACGGCGTGGCGGTGGACGAAGACGGCCGGATCTACGCCGCCGACCGCGGCAACAGCCGCGTGCAGGTCTTCTCCGAGAGCGGTGAGCTGCTCGACCTCTGGCCGAACGTCCCGTTCCCGATGGATATCGCCGTCACCGCCGACGGCCACGTGTGGGTCGTGGACGGCCAGGTGAACAAGTTCCTCAAGTTCAACAAGCAGGGAGAGCTGCTCTACGCCTGGGGTACGTTCGGTACCTCGCCCGGCCGCGTGTGGGGCACGCACCGCATCAGCGTGGACAGCGAAGGCAACTTCTACACCGCCGACGTCTGGGGTGGCCGCGCACAGAAGTTCGTACCGAGGGCCGACGCCAACCCGGACCTCCTGGTCGGCCGGTTCCTGGGCTTCTGAGACGCTGACGCGCGGCGCTGCCGGGTGGCAGCGCCGCCTCGTTCAGGTGTTGGGCAAGGAGATGTCGTCCATGGCAGGAAACACGTTCAGGTCGTTCGGCGCGGCAGCGGCCATCGCCAGCGCCCTCCTTTTCACACATTGCACCGGCGCGGCACAACCGCCGGCCGACGGCGAAGGCGCCGCTGCCGGTGCCGCGACCGTCCTGTCCGGGAAGGGCGGCAGCGAGGAAGCCGGTCCGTACGACGTCGTCGAGAACTGGCCGCAGCCGCCCGACCCCGAGTGGACCTGGGGACGGACCGGCGGCGTCTGGGCGGAGTCGGTCGACCGCGTCTACATTGTGCAGACGGGCGAGATCCCGGTCGCCACACGCAACGCCGGGGGCAACCCGCCGCAGATGCACGCCGTCGACCACCCCGACACGCGGCACACCAAGCAGTTCATCGTCGTGGACCGCGAAGGCCGCATCATCGAGTCCTGGGAGGAACAGGCCAAGGGCCGCTTCGTCCATCCCCACAGCGTGAAGCAGAGCCCGTACGACCCGGACAGGCACGTGTGGGTCACGGACGGCCGCAGCGTCTCCGGCGATACGGCGCACCAGGTCTGGAAGTTCAACCACAGCGGCGAGATCGTCATGACACTCGGCGAATACATGGTCCAGGGCGACGACGAGACGCACTTCGGCGGTCCCACGGACCTCGCCTTCCTCCCCAACGGCGACTTCTACGTCGCCGACGGCTACCGAAACGGCCGGATCGTGCGGTTCAACAGCGAGGGCAAGTACGTCTCGGCGTTCGGCACGCGCGGCAAGGAGCCGGGCCAGCTCAACACCGTGCACGGCGTCGCCGTGGACGAGGACGGGCGCGTCTACGCCGCCGATCGGAGCAACAGCCGCGTGCAGGTGTTCTCCGAAACCGGTGAGGTGCTCGACATCTGGCCGAACATCCCGATGCCGATGGACATCGCGGTCACCGAAGACGGCTACGTCTGGATCGCCGACGGCCAGGTCAACAAGATCCTCAAGTACAACAAGCAGGGACAGCTCCTGTACGCCTGGGGCACGTTCGGCACGTCCCCCGGCCGTATCTGGGGCACGCACCGGATCAGCGTCGACAACGAGGGCAACTTCTACACGGCCGACGTCTGGGGCGGGCGCGCGCAGAAGTTCGTCCCTCGCGCGGACGCGGTGCCCGAGCTGCTGGTCGGCAAGTTCCTCGACTTCGACTAGTTGCCTCGCACCGGCGGCACGTGCGCACCCCACTGGCGGCGCACGTGCCGCCGGCTCACGTCAGCACCGCCGGACGCCCGGCTGCCCCCCAGCCACCGCGTGCGGGCCGCCGTTGCGGCTGGTACAATCCGAGCGACCATCATGTCCAGACCACACTGCACGTCCCCGACGGCTCTCGCAGCCCTCTTCACCCTCGCCATCGGCCTGCCCGCCGCCCCGGCGACGGCCGCCGATCTCCGCGTCGTGCAGGCCGCCCGGGAGGGCGACCTGGCGGCCGTGCGCGCCCTGGTCAAGTCCGGCGCCCCGGTCAACGAGCGTCAGGGTGACGGCGCCACCGCGCTCCACTGGGCCGCACACTGGGACGACGGGGAGATGGTCGAGACGCTCCTCGACGCCGGCGCCAACGTGAACGCCGTGAACGACCTGGGTGTGAGCCCGCTCTGGCTCGCCTGCGAGAACGGCAGCCCGCGCACGGCCACCCGGCTGCTGGCTGCCGGCGCCAACGCCAACGTCACGCTCCCCTCCGGTGAGACGGCCCTGATGACCGCCTCCCGAACGGGAAACCCGGACGTCGTCCGGGCGCTGCTGGCCGCCGGTGCGGCCGTCAACGCGCGCGAACACTCCTATCACCAGACCGCCCTCATGTGGGCGATCTCGCAGCGCCACCCCGAAGTCGTTGGCATGCTGGTCGAGGCAGGGGCCGACGTCCACGCCCGTTCGATCGTGCGGCACCGCCGGGTGAACACGGAGAAGGGGGGATTCGGCCGGGAGATCCTGACCGAGGTTGATCTCGGAGGGTTCACACCGATCCTGTACGCCGCGCGGCACGGCGTGGTGGAGAGCGCAAGGCTGCTGGTCGAAGCGGGCGCCAACGTGAACGACCTCGGCGCCGAGGGCACGAGCGCACTGCTCGTGGCGACACACAGCAACCACCCGGAGATGGCCCTGTTCCTCCTGGACCAGGGCGCCGATCCGAACCTCGGCACGGCCGGCTACACCGCGCTGCACACGGCCATCCTGCACGGGCAGACCGGCGTCGTGAAGGCGCTCGTGGCGCGCGGCGCCGACATCAACGCCATCGTGGAACAGGGCACGCCGACCAGGCGATCGAGCGCGGACCACGCCATCACGGGCTACGAGGTGGGCGCCACCCCGATCTGGCTGGCCGCGCGCTACCGGTACCCGGACATCATGCGGGTCCTTGCCGCCGCCGGGGCGCTGCCCGGACGCTCAGAACTGGCCGACGGCGCATCGCTGCTCCACGCGGCCGTTCAGGGATCGATCCCGACGATTCAGCCGTTCGAGGAGGACCCGTCAGTCGGCCGCGCGGCGATGCTCGAGGCCGTGACGGTGGCCCTCGATGCCGGCGCCGCCGTGGACGCCGTGGACAAGGACGGGAACACGGCGCTGCACCTGGCCGCAAGCCGCGGGCAGGACCAGGTCGTTCGCCTGCTCGTCGAGCGCGGTGCGGCCATCGACGCGAAGAACGGCAAGGGGCAGACGCCGCTGGCGATGGCGCTGAGCGCCCGTGGCGGGAACAAGACCACGGCGGAGGTGCTGCGCGAGCTCGGCGCCGCGCCGGTGGACACGGCGAAGCCGGAGCAGGCGCAGCCGTAGGCGTCAGCCCCCGCAGCGCACACCAGTACGCAGCAAGGGCCGGCTTCCGCCTCGGCCACAGTGGCTTCGGCGGGACCGGCCCTTGGTGTATCCCGCGAACTCCGGCGGATCTAGACGTCCGGCAGCGTGTCGACCTGGAGCGGGCCCGTGCTGTTGCCCAGCTTCTCGACCGGCACCCCGACCTTGTCGAGCACCGACACCATGAGGTTCGCCAGCGGCGGTTCGTTGTCGAACTTCAGGTGGCGGTTTCCACGCAGATGGCCGGACGCGCCACCGAGCACCAGCACCGGGATGTTGTCCGGGCTGTGGGCGTTGCCGTCCGACATGCCGCACCCGTAGATCAGCGCCAGGCTGTCGAGCAGCGACTGGTCGCCGTCCCTGGTCGCACGCAGCTTCTCGAGATACTCCGCGAAGAGCGACATGTGGTACGTGTTGATCTTCGCGTTCAGCGCGACCTTCTGCGGGTCGTATTCGTGGTGCGACAGCGGATGATGCGCATCGCTCACGCCGATCTCCGGGTAGGTGCGCGAGCTCACCTCGCGGCCGACCATGAACGTGATCACGCGGGTCAGGTCGGTGCGGTAGGCCAGCAACTGCAGGTCGAACATGAGCCGGACGTGCTCGTCGAACGCCTGCGGGGCGCCTTCCGGACGCTCCATCACCGGCAGTTCGACGACGGACTGCTGTTCCGCCATCGAGATTCGCCGTTCGATGTCGCGGATGCCCTCGAGGTACTCGTCGAGCTTGATCCGGTCAGACGCGCCGAGGTCGCGGTTCAGGCCGGCGATCTTCTCGTTCACCGAATCGAGGACCGAGCGGCTGCGCTCGCGCTGGGCAGCCCGCACGGCCGGGTCGGTGCTGCCCGTGTCCCCGAACATCCGCTCGAACACCGCCCGCGGGTTGTTCTCCATCGGGAGCGGTGTGGTCTGGTTCAGCCAGGAGATCGTGTTGGTGTAGACACAACTGTGGCCGCCGCTGCACTGCCCGGCGTTGGCGCGCGCCTCGATCGCCAGCTCGAGCGACGCCAGCTCGGTCTCCTTCGAGAACTCCCGGGCCGCCACCTGATCCATGGAGATGTCGCACACCGGCTGCGTCTCGCCCGCCACGCCCTTCCAGCCGGTCAGGAACGTGGTGGACGCGCCCGCGTGCGCCGGAGTCCAGAGCGCCTTGGTGCCGGTCACGACCAGCATCTGGTCGCGATAGGGGGCCAGCGGCTCCAGGATCGGCGTCAGCTCGAAGTTGCGGCCGACGGTGGCCGGAGTCCAGTACTCCATGGCGATCCCGTTGGGGACGTACACGACGCCCAGCCTGCGCACGGGACCGGCCGCCGTGCGTGCGGTCGCCGTGAGCGCCGGCACCATGGCGTCGAGCAGCGGCAGGGCGAGCGTGGTGCCGATGCCCCTCAGGACCGTCCGCCGCGACAATGACCGCTTACTGATGATCATGGCTGCTGACTCCCTCTCCGCCCGCCTTGCGCATCTGGAACGGCACGCTCCGGGCGATGCCTGTCACGATGGCCGACCAGCGGTAGTTCTCGCGGGCGGCGTCCCGGACGATGGCGCGAACGGTCGGCACATCATAGTACTCCAGTCCGCGGCCGAGCGCATAGGAGAGAAGCTTCGACGTCACCGTGGCCGCGAACTCGCGCTCCTGGCTCAGCAACAGCCCCCGCAGGCCGCTCGGCCCTTCGAACTTGGTCCCGTTCGGCATGATGCCGGTCGCGTCGATCGGCGTGCCGGCCTCGCTCCTGTCGCGCCACGCGCCGATCGCGTCGAAGTTCTCGAGGCCGAAGCCCATCGGGTCGATCGAGTTGTGGCAGGCGGCGCAGACCGGGTTGCGCCGGTGGTTCTCGAGCCGCTCACGGACCGAAGCCGGCTTGCCCCCCTCGCCCCTGTCCGGGAGACCCGGGACATTGGCCGGCGGCTCGGGCGGCGGCGCTCCGACGATCGACTCGAGCAGCCACTTGCCGCGCACGACCGGCGAGGTCCGGTTCGGGTACGACGTGACCATCAGCAGACTCCCCTGGCCGAGCAGCCCGCCACGCGGGCTGTCCTCGGGCAGCGCCACCCGGCGGAACCGGGGGCCGTACACACCCTCGATGCCGTAGTGCCGGGCCAGCCGCTCGTTCACGAAGGTGTAGCGGGCTCGCAGCAGGTCGGTCACGCTGCGGTCCTCGCGGATGGTGCTCTCGACGAAGAGCTCCGTTTCCATCCGGAACGCCCGGCGCAGGTTCTCGTCGAAGTCCGGGAAGTCGCTGGATTCGCGGGCCGCATCCTCGAGGTTGCGCAGCCGGAGCCACTGGGCGGCGAAGCCGTCGACCAGCGTCCGTGAACGCTCGTCGGCCAGCATCCGCTGGACGTGCCCCTGCAGCACCTCCGGATCGTCGAGCGTGCCCTCGATCGCGCTGTCGAGCAGCGGTTCGTCCGGAATGCTGCTCCAGAGGAAGAACGAGAGCTTGGATGCCAGCTCCGTCTGTGTCCTGGGTCGCGCACCCGGCTCGTCCCCCGCCTCGATGCGGAACAGGAACTCCGGATCGACGAGGATCCGCTCGAGCGCGAACTGGATCCCGTCATCGAACGTACCTTCGCTCCGGCCTTCCTCGTAGAACGCCATCAACGGCGCCACGTCCGCGTCCGTCACGGCGCGCCGGAAGGCCCGCCTGGCGAGCCGGCCGATGATCCGCTCGGCGCAGGCGCGCTCCTCGGCGGCTGCCGACGGGCGGCACACGAAGATCTCGTGCCGGCTCGGCGTGTCCCCGGGGCCGCGGACGTTGTACGGCCCGCCAACCGCCACGCTTTCCACACGGGCAAGCGCCTCGTAGTGCTCGTTCACGAACATCCCGTAGCCCCGCTGGCGCGGCTGGAGGGGGCCGTCTTCTTCCGTCGTCAGGCGCTGGAACGACACCGACACCACGTGGGACCCGGCGGTCGCGGGGAAGCGCGCTTCGATCCCGGCGTCACCGGTGTTCATGAAGTACTCCCACTCGGCATCCCCTGCGATGTTGCCGGAGAAGCTCAAGGGGGCCATCCGCCCCTTCGAGTCGCCGTCCCCGACGGTGAAGCGCTTGACCAGCGCGCCATCCAGCCGGATCTCGAGGACGTGCGGCCGGGAGAACCCGATGATGTAGTCCGAGAAGTTCCGGTGCAGCTTCACCCGGGCGGTGTACTCCGCGTCCACCGGAAAGTAGTGGTCGACCGCGATCCCGCCGCGCGAGCCGAACGGCAGGTCCTCGTTGAGCCGGTCGTCCTGGAACACGTTCGGGTGCACGCGGTAGGTCGCCACCGCCGCGTCCTCCGGCGTGACCCCGACCGCTGTGCGGCTGACGCGGCCAGCCACCAGCAGGTACCGGGACGTGAGCGAGGGCGACATCGAGAGCATGTCGGCGTTGTTGTCGAACCCGTGCTCGTAGGTGTCGTCGGCGGGCAGCAGCGACGCCACGTCGACGTCCAGGGCCAGGAGATCGCGGATGGCGTTCTGGTACTCGAGGCGGTTCAGCCGATGGAACGCCTGCGACGGGCCGGGGTTCGGTTCCTTCGCCCCCCGGGCATCAATCGTGTCCTCCAGCCACGTCCAGAGCGCCCGGTACCCGGCGGCATCGGGCCGGCGGCTTCCACCCGGCGGCATCGTGCCGGCACGCAGCTTCTGGATGACCTTCTCCCAGACGCGCGCTTCGTCGGGCACGCTGGCCATGTCGAGGCCCTGGAGCGACAGGTTGCCCGTCTTGAGACGGTCGCTGTGACACCCGACGCAATACTGGTCGAGGGTCGCACGCACCGACGTGGCATCCATCACCGGGGCACCGCCCGCGGCGGCGCCGTTCGTGCCGGCCACCTGCGCTCGTCCGCTGATTCCGCCTGCCATCGCCAGCGCGGCGACAGCCGCGATCGTCCAGTTCCGTGTCGTCGTCATACGTGCACCCATCTGCATGCCTTCCAGGTTTCCCGCACCCGCCCGGACGTTCCCGATCCCTCGCCGCTACTCGACGACGCCGCCCAGCGCCTTGAGCACTGCCGCCGTTGACGGCCGCAGGTACACCATACCTGCGGACTGGTAGCCGAGCGTGATCTTGTACGGCGTTTCCCCCTTCTCGTTGCGGGGGTTCACCTCCGCACCGTGGTCGTAGAGGAACTTCGCCACCGAATCGAGCCCCTGCAGCGCGGCCGCGTGCATGGCCGTGTTGCCGGCCGTGTTCGCGGCGTTGACCTCGTGCCCGAGGTCGAGGCAGATCTGCATGGCCTCCAGGAGCCGCTCCTCGGGAATCACGGTCTCCGAGTCCACGCGGGCGATGCCGGCAGCCGCGATGAGCGGCGTCGTGCCGTCCTTCGCCCCGACCATCGGATCGGCACCCGCCGACAGCAGGAGCTTCATCACCGGCACGTCGGCCGCCACGGTCGCCACGAAGAACGGCGTTCCGCCGACCAGGTAGTTGGCCGGGAAGATCGACCCTCCGAAGCGGGGTGGTGGCCGCTGCACCCGCGCGTTGATGTCCGCGCCGGCGGCCAGGAGCGTCTTGATCAGATCGACCTTCGCCTCGAAGCCCGGCACGCCGCCCAGCACCGACCACTCCTTCTCCTGCGTGGAAGCGTCGGGCGAGAAGAGATACTCGTGCGTGAAGATCGACTCCCACGTCCCGACCGCCCAGTGCAGCACCGTGTAGCCAGGGCCGCTGGCATTCGGATCCAGGCCCAGGCCGAGCAGGTACTTGGCGAACGGGAGGTGGCCGCGCACCACCGCCACGTGCAGCGCCGTCGTGCCATCCTCGGTGGTCCCCTTCGGGTCGGCCCCCCTCGACGCGAGGTACTGCGCGGTCGGGATGTCACCCGCCCGCGCTGCGAACAGATACGGCGTGAACCCGCTCGTAGACGTCGCCGTCACGCTGGCACCGTGGTCGACGAGCACGCGCACAACGTCGTCGTGCCCCTCGGCCACGGCCCACATCAGCGCCGTCTGGCCCATGTTCGACTCGATGGCGTCCACCTGGGCGCCACCGTCCAGCAGAGCCTTCACCACGTCGGCGCGCCCGCCCTGTGCCGCAGTCATCAGCGGCGTTTCACCGCTGGGAAACGCCACGTTCGGATCGGCCTTCGCCGCCAGCAGCCGCTCGACCATCGGCAGGCTGCCGTTCTGCGCGGCCAGCCACAGCGGCGTCGCGCCGTAGTCGTTCGCGGCGTTGACGCGGGCGCCCGCGTCGATCAGGAGTCCAGCCGTGTCCACGTCGTTCAGATGGGCCGCCCAGTGCAGCGCCGTCGCGCCATCGCCCTGCGCGGCGTCCACATCCACCTGCTGGCCGATGAGCGACCGGACCGCGGCCACATCCCGGCTCCTGACGGCCTCGATGAGCTCGGTCGCCTGCGCGAATGCCGGCACGGCGGCCAGCGCCGTCGCCAGCAATCCCGACACGCAGCCCTTCGTCCACGAGCGCATTCAGTCCTCCGAGGGCACGAGACGGCCCGCCGTCACACGCGTCTGCGGGACCGAACGCCCCGCGGCCGGCTCTCCACCGGAACCCCTCTTGTTTGCAGGGCTTTCCACCCCATGTACGGGCACTTTGGCTTTGTAAACATCATATACTTGTCGTGGCGGCTTCGCACCCCAGAACTCCGTCGGTGAAGCCGCGATCAGGAGTCGAAATACCATGTCGTTCTCAGCACGAACCCGGCTCGCCTGCCTCGGCATCGGAGGCCTGATCGCCGTCACAGGCACGATTCCGTCCGGCACGCTTCAGGCCGCCGCCGGGGCGCAGGCCGGCTCGCAGGCGGCCTCGGAGCCGCGGGCCCTCGTCGATCAGTACTGCGTCGTCTGCCACAACGAGCGCAACAAGGCCAACGCCGCCGGACTGTCGCTGGCCGGGCTCGACCTCGCGGATGCCGGGACGAACGGCGCGGTGCTCGAAACCGTCGTGCGGAGGCTCCGCACCGGCGCGATGCCCCCGGTGGGCGCACGCAGGCCCGAAGAAGCCAGGCTGAGCGCCCTGGCTGGCTGGCTCGAGCAGAACCTCGACGCGCACGCGGCCGCCCATCCCGATCCGGGCCGGCCCGTCGCCCGCCGCCTCAACCGTACGGAGTACACCAACGCCGTCCGCGACCTGCTGGGCCTCGAGATCGACGGCAGGGCGATGCTGCCCACCGACAACTCCGGTCACGGCTTCGACAACATCGGTGACGTGCTGACCACGTCGCCCGCGCTGCTCGAGCGGTACCTCATCGCGGCCCAGCGGATCAGCCGGCTCGTGGTCGCCGACTCGAGCGTGCCGCCGGTTGCCGAGACCCACCGGGTGCCCTTCGGCATGCTGCAGGAAGCGCGGATGTCCGAGGACCTGCCGTTCGGATCACGGGGCGGCACGGCGTTCACCCATTACTTCCCGGCCAACGGTGACTACACCATCCGCATCATGATGCAGCGGCCGTCGATGAATCGTGGCGTCCGCGGCGAGGGGCGCGTCAACGACGTGGACCTGCGGATCGACGGGAAGCGCGTGCAGTTGTTCACCATCGGCGGCAAGGCCCAGCGGCAGGGGTTCTATGACCAGCCGGAAGAAATCGACCAGCACCTGGAAGTCCGGGTCCCGATCGAGGCCGGTGAGCACCTGGTGTCCGTGTCGTTCCAGCGTGCCAACTTCCGGATGGAGGGCCTGGGGCCGGAGCACCTGCCGACCACCAGCACGGGATACGCCAACTCCTCCCACACCGGCTCCGCCAACGGACGCATCGAGATGGGCGTGGACACGGTCACGATCACCGGGCCGTTCGACGCCACGGCGCCGGCCACCACGGCAAGCCGTGAGCGCGTTTTCGTGTGCCAGCCGGCAACGGCGGCCGACGAGCCCGCCTGCGCGCGCGCGATCGCCTCGACCCTGGCCCGCCGCGCCTACCGGCGCCCGGTCACCGACGCGGAAGTCTCCGATCTGATGGAGGCCTTCACCGCGGAGCGTGCGGCCTCCGGCTTCGACCGGGGCATTCGCCGTGTGGTCGAGCGCGTGCTGATGTCACCCAACTTCCTGTTCCGGGTGGAGTCCGATCCGGCCGGCGTGACGCCCGGGCAGCCGTACCCGGTGAGCGATCTCGACCTGGCCTCGCGCCTGTCGTTCTTCCTGTGGAGCAGCATCCCGGACGACGAACTGCTCCAGCTCGCCGCCGACGGGAAGCTGCGCGACCCTGCCGTACTGGATCAGCAGGTGCGGCGCATGCTGACCGACGAGCGCGCCCAGGCCATCATCGACAACTTCTTCGGGCAGTGGCTGTTCCTGCGCAACGTGGATCTGGTGCGGCCGGACCCGAAGGCGTTCCCCGAGTTCGACGAAAGCCTCCGGACGGCCTTCCGGACGGAGACCGAACTGTTCCTCAGGAGCCAGATCGCGGAGAACCGGAGCGTGCTCGACCTGGTGACCGCGAACTACACCTTCGTCAACGAGCAGCTCGCGAAGCACTACGACATCCCGGGCGTCTACGGCGAGCGGTTCCGGCGGGTGGAGTTCACCGACACCCGGCGCGCGGGCATCCTCGGCCAGGGCTCACTGCTCACGGTGACCTCCTACGCCAACCGCACGTCGCCGGTGAAGCGTGGACAGTGGCTGCTGGAGAACCTGCTCGGCACACCGCCGCCCGCACCGCCGGCCAACGTGCCGCCGTTCCCGGAAACCCGGGAAGGCGAAGCACCCAGGTCGGTTCGCGCCCGCATGGAACAGCACCGGCAGAACCCGGTCTGCGCGAGCTGCCACAGCCGCATCGACCCGCTGGGCTTCGCGCTGGAGAACTTCAACGGCGTGGGCAAGTGGCGCGACACCGACGCGAACGCCCCGGTGGACGCGTCCGGCAACTTCCCCAACGGGTCGAAGTTCTCGGGCCCTGGCGAGTTCCGCAGCGCACTGCTGGAGAGCAACGCAGACGCGTTCCTCGGCACGCTGACCGGAAAGCTGCTGACCTTTGCGCTCGGCCGCGGCGTCGAGCACACCGACATGCCGGCGATCCGGCAGATCCTGCGCGAGGCACGCAGGGACGACTACCGCTGGTCGTCCCTGGTGCTTGCCATCGTGACCAGCGAGCCGTTTCAAATGAGGAGAGCCGAATCATGACCCGTCGAGCCCCCCAGGGCCGTCCCCAGCTGCGTCGAGGGATGATCGTCACGAAGAAACATCTGCCCCGCCGGACCGTACTGCGCGGCCTGGGGGCGACGATCGCGCTGCCGCTGCTGGACGGCATGATCCCTGCCTTCACGGCCACCAGGCTGACCGCAGCCGCGCCGGTGCGCCGGTTCGGCGCCGTCTACATGGCCATGGGGATGAACATGCCGCTGTTCACCCAGGACGGCACGGGAGACCTGCAGATCACGCCGATCCTGCAGCCGATCGGCGCTTTCAAGGACCGCCTCACGGTCGTCCGAGGCCTCGGCATGGCGAACGCCGACTCGCGACAGGACGGCACCGGCCAGCACTCGCGGATCGGCCCCTGCTGGCTCACCGGCGTCCGGCCCAAGAAGACGGAAGGCGCGGACTTCCATGCCGGCGTCTCGATGGACCAGATCCTCGCCGCGCAGCTTGGCCAGGAGACGCAGCTCGCCTCGATCGAGCTGGCGGCCGAGACGCCCGAGATGCTGGGCTCCTGCGAGTTCGGCTACACCTGCGCCTACACCTCGACGATGGCCTGGAAGACGCCAACCACGCCTCTGCCCATGGAGGTGAACCCGCGCAACGTCTTCGAGCGCATGTTCGGCGCCGGTGATTCCACCGACGCCAGGGCCCGCCTGGCGCAGCACCGGCGCGACCGGAGCCTGCTCGACGCGGTGTCCGAAGACGTCGCGCAACTGCGCCGCGACGTCGGCGAGAGCGACCGGGCCAAGCTCGGCGAGTTCATGGATTCGCTCCGCGACGTCGAGCGCCGCATCCAGAACGCCGAGGAGCAGGGCCTCGTGGAGCTGCCGGTCGTCGAGAAGCCGGTCGGTATCCCGGCGTCCTACGAAGAACACCTCAAGCTCCTGTTCGACCTCCTGACGCTGGCCTACCAGACGGACCTCACGCGCATCTCGACCTTCATGCTGGCGCGCGAGCTGAGCCTGCGGACGTACCCCGAAATCGGCGTGCCGGATCCACACCACCCGCTCTCGCACCACCAGAACAACCCGGAGCAGGTGGCGAAACTCGGCAAGCTCAACGTCTTCCACCTCACGCTGTTCAGCCACTTCCTGGAGCGGATGGCCGCGACCCAGGACGGGGACGGCTCTCTGCTCGACCACACCCTCCTCCTCTTCGGATCGGGCATGAGCGACTCGAACCTCCACCTCCCGCGCAGCATCCCGACGATCGTCGTCGGCGGCAAGGAGTTCGGCCTCCGGGGCGGGCGGCACATCCGGGTGGACGACACCAGCCGCACCGAGGAGATCGGCATCGCCGGCGAGATCGGCGCGGACGTGCCGCTCTGCAATCTCCAGCTCACGCTCATGGATCGCATGGGCGTGCGCGTGGACAGCTTCGGCGACAGCAGCGGCCATATCGACCTCACGGCCTGACACGGCCCTACGCCGAGCGACTCACGAAGCCCGGCAGGCCGACAGCGGCCTCGCCGGGCTTTTTCGTCAAGGGGCAACACCGGATTCGTGGAGTCGTACCTGATTGCAGCCCACGCGTTCGATCCCGCGAGCGGCCAGCTCGCGCGGCGCTTCCGCCGCACGGCGGCGCGCCGGGACCCGTACACGGCAAAGGCCCGGCCGCCTGCGGCAGCCGGGCCTTTCATCCGTGTGGAGTCGTCGCCCGCCGTCAGGCAGTGACGGCGACCGGTGTCCGCTAAGGGCCCTGAGCTACGCCCGCCAGATCGGTCCCCGCTGGATCACGTCCTCCAGCGCGGCCACGTCGAAGCGAAGCGTGGGATCGACGTGTTCCTCCGGCGGCACCCAGCCGATCGCGTTCAGCACGTCCGGGTGGCTGTAGTAGCCCGCGTAGGTGGCGTGGAGCAGCGTCTCGAACGCCTCCTTGCGGGAGGCCTGCACGCGCGTCAGCACCTCGTCGAGCGCATCGGGCGCTCGGAGAACCGCGCGCCCCGCGAGCCGTACCTGATCGAGCACGCCGAGAATCGGCTGACGCAGGTGCACGGCGTCGGCCAGGGCACCGTCGATGTACTCGACGATCCCGACGTCGGCAGCAGCCGGCATCGGGCCCTCGGCCGGAACCAGCCGGTTGACGACGGCGGTGAGCAGGTCGGCCTGCTCGTCGGTCAGCACCTTCAGCCCGGCCGAACTCGCCGGTGACGCCGGCGCCGACACCGCCCCGGCCGCCTCGGCATGACCCGGCGGCAGCGCGGCCGCGGCGCCCGTGGCAGCGGAGGCCGCCACGACGCTCTGAATGAACGTCCGTCGCGACACGGACCCCTCGTCTTCGGTTGCAGGCTTCTTCCTGATGTCTTTGGCCATCACCTGTCCTCAGTGCGTCGCCGGGCGTCAGCCCTTGAGCAGATCCTTCGAGTTCGTCTTGACGTAGTCCGCGATCCGGAGGGCCAGTGTCTGCAGCGTGGAGGTGACCACGGCCGCGCCGGCCGACACGAAGATGCTGCCGTCGATGACGAAGAGGTTGCGGACGTCGTGCGCCTGTCCCCACTTGTTCACCACCGACTTCGACGGGTCGTTCCCCATCTTCGCGGTGCCCATCAGGTGATAGGCGCCGCCCTCGGCCAGCGGGGCCGCGCGAGGGACGCCGCTGGCACCGGCGGCCATCATCGCGTCCGTCGTCCGATCGACGGCGAACTTGATCATCCTCTCCAGATTCTCGCTGCGCTTGAAGTGCAGCTTGATCCCGGGGACGCCGACCTCATCCGTGATCGACGAATCCAGCTCGAGGTAGTTCGTTTCCTGGGGGATCTCCTCGAAGAGGATCGACGTGCCCACGGTGTGCTTGTAGACCTCCTGGAACGCCGCGTGGTGCAGCCGGCCCCACTGGATGGGCCCCTCGCGCTTCACCTTCATCGACGCGGGCACGACCATCGCGCGCGCCGTCGGCGGCTCGCCGAGGGCGGCCCGAACCGGACCGCTGAAGCCGCCGGCCAGGTACCAGAATCCTCGCGCGAAACCGCGCTTGCCCGGATCGGTTTCGCAGAACTGCGAACTCACCAGCCCGGTGGAGGCGTAACGCCGCGGGGCCGTGTCCTCGTTCTCGAACAGCGCCGAGATGCTGTACATCGGGTGCGCCATCAGGTTCCTGCCCACGAGGCCGGAGCTGTTGGCCAGGCCGTCCGGGAACCGGTTGGACTTCGAGTTGAGCAGCAGCCGGGGCGTGCCCAGGCCGTTGGCGGCCACGACCACCATCCGGGCCTTCTGCTCCGTCAGCTGGCCGTTCTCGTCGTAGTAGAGCGCGCCGTCGGCGAGGCCCTTCCGGTTCACGGTGATCTCGCGCACGCGGGCCTTCGTCTTCAGCACGACGCCGTTGCGAAGCGCCTCCGGCCAGAACACCACGTCCGAGCTGTTCTTGGCTTCCCGCGGGCAGCCCCCGTCACACGCCTCGCAGTTCTCCGGACAGGGCTGCCGGCCCGCGATCGGCTCGGTGATCGTCGCCGTGGTCGTGGGCCACCAGTGCCAGCCCATCTTCCGGAAGCCGCGCGCCAGGATCTCGGCGCTCTGGCTGAGCGGGTAGGTCTTCATCCGCCTTGCCTTGATCGGCGGGAGCGACGGATCGCCGAGCACACCGTTCACACCGACGGTGTTGTCGAGCATGTCGTAATACGGCTCGAGATCCCAGTAGCTCAGCGGCCAGTCGTCACCGATGCCGTCCAGGCTGTGCGCCACGAAGTCGGCGGGGTGATAGCGATTCCAGACGGCGCCGTAGTGCACCGACGCACCGCCCACCATGTTGCCGAGAACGGGAGTCCAGTAGGAATCCGAGTGGTCGTACGGATAGCCGTCCCGCCAGTAGCGCACGTGCTCCTTCTTGTCCGGGGGCGTCGTCAGGCGCTGGCGCTGGGCGTCCGCCTCGGGGTGTTTCTGGCTCTGCGGAACACCGGCAACCGGGGCGCTCCAGGTGCCCTGCTCCAGGCAGACGATCTTGATCCCGGGAAGTTTCGAAAGGTGCCAGGCGAAGACGCCGCCGGAGGCGCCGCTCCCGATGATCAGGATGTCAGCGGTTTCGTTCTGAGCCATCTGCGCCGTCTCCTCTGTGAGGCCAAAAAAGAGGGCACGGGCAGCAGGCCTGAACGGCCGCCGCCCGTGCCCGTCAGGCAGGGTGAACCCTATCAGACCATCGTCGGGATGTCGAGCCGCCCGCGGCTGTCCCCGAACTTCTCGACGTGCGGCACGCCCAGCTTGTCGAGCAGGGTCAGGTACAGGTCCGCCACCGGTGCGCCGTCGGTCCAGACGCGGTGCCTGTTGCCCTTGATCCCGAACGGCTGGCCGCCCGCCACCACCATGGGGATGTTCAGCGGGTCGTGCTGGTTCGAGTTGCCGATGCCCGCGCCGTAGAACGAGATGGTGTGGTCCAGCAGCGTCCCATCGCCGTCCCGCGTGTTCTTCAGCGTCTCGAGGAAGTGCGCCCACATGCGGATGTGGAACGTGTTCAGCTTGGCCAGCCTCGCCATCCGCTCCGGGTTGTTCCCGTGGTGGGAGAGCGGGTGGTGGGAGTCGGGCACGCCGATCTCCGGATACGCCAGGTTGCTCAACTCACGGGCCAGCAGGAACGACCCCACGCGGGTGAGGTCGGTCTGGATGGCCAGCGCCATGAGGTCGAACTGGAGCTTCGCGTGCTCCTCGAACGAGCCCGGGATGCCGACCGGCTGATCCACCGACGGCAGTTCCTGGCTGATCTGCGTCTCCATCTTCTCGATCCGGCGCTCCACGTCCCGCACCGCCTCGAGATACTGCGCCAGCCGCGTCCGGTCGTCCGACGACAGCTTCGGCTGCATCGACACGACCGTGTCCATCACCGAGTCGATGATGCTCCGGTTCTTCCGGATGTAGGCCAGCCGCACCTGCTTGTCCGTGCTGCCGCTCGCCCCGAACAGCCGCTCGAACACCGCCCGCGGGTTGTGCTCCATCGGCAGCGGCGTCTTCGCGTCCTTCCAGGCGACCGTGTTGTTGTAGGCGCAGCCGTACCCGAAGGCACAGTTCCCCGACAGCCCCTCGGCCGACTCGATCGTCAGCTCCAGCGAGGTCAGCTGGGTGTCCACGCCCAGCGTCTTCGCTGCAATCTGGTCCATCGAGATCCCGGCCTCGAGATCGTGGTCCGCCTTCTTCGCACAGGTCGCCGTGAGCCACGCCGTCTGGCAGCGCGGGTGGATGCCACCGTCCTGCACCTCGTTGACCGGATGGCTGTTCAGCCCGCTCAGGACGGTCACCTGGTCCTGGAACGGCGCCAGCGGCTGCAGAATCGGCGACAGCTCCAGCGCCTCGTTCGGCAGCCATTCCGGCGTCCACTGCGGCATTGTCATGCCGTTGCCGGCATACACGACCACCAGACGCTTCGGCGTGTCGGTTGCCGCGTTGCGCACGCCGGCAAACGCCGGCACCATGCCGTCCAGCAGGGGCAGGGCCAGCGCCGCGCCCGCACCGCGGAGCACCGTGCGACGTGACAGGTGTTTCTTCGTGACGATCACAGCGACCTCCTCATCTGGAACGGCATGCTACGGGTGACAGCTGAGACGAGCGACGACCACCGATAGTTCGCCGGCTTCGCTTCCTGCAGAATGGCCCGCACGATCGGCTGGTCCTCGGGCTCCACACCACGGCCAAGCGCGTAGGTCAGCAACTTCTCGGTCACCGTCGCCAGGAACTGCTCCTCCTGGCTCGCCAGCAGCGCCCGGAACTCCTCGACGCTCCCGAACTTCGACCCGTTCGGCATCGCCCCCGACGCGTCGATCGGGAACGGCCCGTCCAACTCCCGCCAGCCCCCGATCCCGTCGTAGTTCTCCAGCGCGAACCCCAGCGGGTCCATCTTCGCGTGGCACGACGCGCACACCGGGTTCTTCCGGTGCAGCTCCATCCGCGCCCGCACCGTCGGCGGCTCCGAGCCCGGCTTCGCTTCCGGGAACGGCGGCACGTTCGCCGGCGGCTCCGGCGGCGGCGTCCCGATGATGTTCATCAGCACCCACTTGCCCCGCTGCACCGGCGACGTCCGGTTCGCATACGAGGTCGCCACCAGGATGCTCCCCTGCCCCAGCAACCCCGCCCGCCGCTGATCCGGATACGTCACCCGCCGGAACCGCGGTCCGATGATGCCGTCCATCCCGTAGTGCTTCGCCAGCCGCTCGTCCACGAACGTGTAGTCCGCCGTCAGCAGCTCCAGCACACTCCGGTCCTCCTGCAACTGGCTCTGCAGGAACAGGCCCGTCTCCCGCCGGAACGACGCCCGCAGCTCGTCGTCGAACTCCGGGAACGCCGCCGGATCCGGCCGTACCGTGTCCAGCGCCCGCAGCGACAGCCACTGCGCGAAGAAGCCGTCCACCAGCGCCGCGGACCGCGGATCCTTCAGCATCCGCGCCACCTGCGCATCGAGCACCGCCGGCGTGTGCAGCCGCCCCTTGACCGCCACGTCGATCAGCTCGGCGTCCGGCGGGCGGCTCCACAGGAAGAACGACAACCGCGACGCCAGCTCCAGGTCACTCAGCCGGTACGGCGTGCCCGCCGGCAGGTTCGCCGGGTCGGTCTCGATGCGGTAGAGGAACCGCGGGTCCACCAGCAGCCGCTCCAGCGCCCACTGGATCCCCATGTCGAAGTCGCCGATCTTGCGACCATCCGCGTACAGCGCCATGAACGGCGCCAGGTCCGCGTCGGTCACTGGCCGCCGGAACGCCTGCCGCGCCAGCGTCGAGACGATCCGCTGCGCGCACGCCACTTCCCCGGCCGGCGCCGCCGGGCGGCACACGAAGATCTTGTCCCGGCTCGGCGTCGACACCGGCCGCATCGCGTTGAACGGCCCGCGGATTTCCACGAGCTCCACGGCCATCTCGACCTTGCCGAACTCCACACCCGACTTCCGCGCCGAGGAGTAGCCGTAGCCGGCCACCGGGAGCCGGGACACGCCGACGCCCTCGGGCAGCCACAGCTTCCGCTGGAAGGTCACCCCCACCGTCCGCATGCCTGCCCGCGCCGGGAACTTCACGAAGAGCCGCTCGTCGGCGAAGCGCTCCTCTTCGGTTTCCTGATAGGGGCCGCGGAGGTCACCGTCCTGCTCCGCGTCGCCGCCCCCGATCTCGAACGACTTCACCAGGTCGCCGTCCACCCGGACATCGATGCGCTGCACTTCATCGAGGCCGCGAATCGCGCCGCCCAGGTTCACCGCGTGCCGCTGCAACCGCACCTGGAGCGTGTACTCCCCGTCCAGCGGGAAGTAGTGCTGCACGGCCACGCCGCCGCGCGAGCCGAACGGCAGGTCCTGGCTCACCCGCTCGTCCTGCAGCGCGAAGAACGACAGCTTGTACTCCTTCGCCTCCGGCCGCAGCCCCGGGTCCCCGACCGCCAGCCGCGCAATCCGCTGCGCCGCCGACATGTACCGCTCGAGCAGCCCCGGCGACATCGTCAACGCGTCCGCGATGTTGTCGAACCCGTAGCCCGAGTTGTCCGGCGGCAGGAGCTCCGCGCTGTCCACCTCCAGCGCCAGCAGATCCTCGATCGCGTTCGCGTACTCGACCCGGTTCAGCCGATGGATCCCGCTCCGGCCCGGATCCGGGTGCGCCGCCGCCTCGTAGTCCAGCGAGGCCCGCACCGACCCGACGAAGGCGTCGACGTCGGCGGGAGCCGGCTTCCGCGCGCCGTCCGGCGGCATCGCGCCCGACTCGAGCTTCCGCAGCACCTTCTCCCAGACCTCGGCGTTCTCGGCCAGTGCCGCCATGTCGCGGTTCTGCAGCACCAGGTTGCCGCTCTGCATCCGCTCGCTGTGGCACGTCGCGCAGTACTGGTCCACGAGCGCGCGCGACGGCACCGGCGGCGCCGCGGCCGGCAGCGCCGGCATCAGCACATCGGCAGGCACCTTCGACGCGCCCCGCGCACCCTGGCCCGCAGCCTGAAGACCGGCCACGGCCAGCGCGCCCGCAAGGCCCGCTACGGTGATGACTCTGATCCGCTGGTGCATCGATTCCTCCCCCCTACTCGTCCGTGGCACCGAGCTGCCGCAGCAGGGCTGCGGTGTCTTCCCGCACGTGCTGTCCACCAGCCGCGCCGTACCCGAGCGACATCTTGAACGCCGTCTGCCCGCGCTTGTTCTTCGCGTCCAGGTTGGCGCCGTTCGCCGCCAGCACCTTGATCACTTCGTTGAAGCCGCCGGAGATCGTGCCGTGCAGCGCCGTGTTCCCGGTCGCGTTGGTCCCGTCGATGTCCATGCCGATCCGGAGACAGAACTCGGTGGCGGAGAGGTACTCCGCCTCGGTGGCAATCGTTTCGTTGTCCATCCAGGCCATGCCGGCGGCCAGCATCAGCGCCGTGGATCCGTTCCGCGTCGGCACGTTCGGATCCGCCCCCCCCGCGAGCAGGATCTGCATCACCTCGACGTCACCAGCCATCGCCGCGAGCGCGAACGCGGTGGCACCCGCCGTGTACTGCTTCGCCGAACCCGCCACCAGGCTGAACCCGTAACGCGGCGGCTCCTTGAGCAGCCGGAGGTTCGGATCGGCGCCGTGCGCGATCAGCGTCTTGATCATGTCGAGCTTGTCGGCCCGCGGCAGGCCCGCCAGGATCGCCCACTCGCCCGGGGCGTTGACGTAGTCGCGTGAATCGACGCCGTCCCAGGTCGCGGCGGCGAACTGCAGCGCGGTGTAGCCGGTCGAGATCACATCCGGATCGGCCCCCAGCTCCAGGAAGTACTTGGCCAGCCCCACGTGCCCGCGGAGGACCGCCACGATGAACGGCGTCGCGCCGTCCTCGGCTTCGTCCGTCAGCCGCGCGCCCTTGCCGAGCAGCAGCTGCACGCTGTCGACGGAGTCGTACCGCGTGGCGAACATGAGAGGCGTGAAGCCGCCCGTCGAACGCGCGTGCACGTCCGCGCCCGCTTCGACCAGCGCCTTGGCCGCCCCGAAGTGCGGACCCGACAGCGCCCACATCAGCGCCGTCTGCCCCTTCAGGCTCTCTGCGGCGTTGACGTCCGCGCCGGCCCGGAGCAGGGCGGTCACCGCGCCAACGCGCCCGGTGCGCGACGCGATCATCAGCGGGGTCTCCCCGCTCGGCATCGCCCGGTTGGGGTCGGCACCCGCACCGAGCAGGCGCTCGATCGCGGCGGCGCTCCCGTTCTCGCACGCGAGCATCAGCGGCGTGAAGCCGTAGTCGTTCGCCACATCGGCCTTCGCCCCCGCCGCAAGCAGCGCCTCGACGATATCGATCTCGTCGTAGTGCACCGCCCAGTGCAGCGGCGTCGCCCCGTCCGGCTGGCGAACGTTGACGTCCGCACCGCTCTTGATCAGCGCCTGCGCCGTCACGACGTCGTGGGCCTGAATGGCGTCGCGCAGACGGGTGTCCGCCCCCTCCGTGACCGGCGGCAGGGCGAGCCCTGCCAGCAGAACGATGAACACCGCGGTCGCGTGCCCCTGCCGGCTGGTTCGAGCGTGTCTCACAGCTGCCCTCCGACGCTTCATGGATAGACCGACATTTTACAGGAAAATGACAGTCCTGTGCGCCGAACGTCGGCTCGGCGCTGCCGCGCCCGGCACGGAAGGATCGCCGGATCTTCGTACGCGCGGCGGGCGGTGCGCGGCTCTGCCGCGCGCGCCCGTCCCTGCGTCTACTCCGAATCCAGCCCGCCCAGCCCGAGCGACTCGTCCGGCTCGAAGGCGTATTCGATCTCGCGATCCAGGTCCAGATCCTCTTCCGACGGCTGCTCGACCGGCGGCGGGGGCGGCGGCTCGTCCGGCGGAATCGTCACGTGCCGGTACCACTCGAACCCGGTGCCGGCCGGGATCAACCGGCCCATGGTCACATTCTCCTTGAGCCCGCGCAGGTAGTCCACGCGGCCGGAGATCGACGCCTCGGTCAGCACCCGCGTGGTCTCCTGGAACGAGGCCGCCGAGATGAACGAGTCGGTGGACAGCGACGCCTTGGTGATGCCGAGCAGGAGCGGCTGTGCGGTGGCCGGCCGGCCGCCGGTCGCGATGACCCGCTCGTTCTCCTCGAGGAACCGGAACTTGTCCACCTGTTCGTCCACGAGGAACTCGGTGTCGCCCACGTCCTCGATCTTCACCCAGCGCATCATCTGCCGGGCGATCACCTCGATGTGCTTGTCGTTGATGTTCACGCCCTGGAGCCGGTACACCTCCTGGATCTCGTTCACCAGGTACTTCTGCAGCTCCTTCTCGCCGAGGACGCGCAGGATGTCGTGCGGATTGCTGGGGCCGTCCATCAACTGCTCACCCGCGCGGACGCGGTCGCCCTCGTGGACGTTCACGTGCACGCCGCGCGGCATCGTGTACTCGCGCGGCTCGCTGCCGTCGTCCGGCACGATGATGATCTTGCGCTGCCCCTTGACGACGCCCCCCTCCTTCACGAGGCCGTCGATTTCCGAGATCACCGCCGGATCGTGGGGCTTGCGGGCCTCGAAGAGCTCCTGCACGCGCGGCAGGCCGCCGGTGATGTCCTTGGTCTTGGTCGTCTCGCGCGGGATCTTCGCCAGCACATCGCCGGCGTCCACGTGCTCCCCGTTCTGCACCATCAGGTGTGCATGCGACGGCATGTGGTACTTCCGGACGGTCTTCCCGCCCTGGTCCCGGATCTCGACGGTCGGCTGCATCTTCTCGTCAGGGGAGTCGACGATGATGAAGCGCGACAGCCCGGTCACCTCGTCGACCTCCTCGTGGACGGTCATCCCCTCGATGATGTCCTTGAAGTGCGCCGACCCGGGGGACTCGGTCAGGATCGAGAAGGTGTACGGATCCCACTCCACCATGACCTGTCCGGGCTCGACCTTGTGGCCGTCGCGGACGCGGAGCCGCGCGCCGTAGATCACCGGGTACCGCTCCCGGTCGCGCCCCTTCTCGTCCTGGACCACGATGTAGCCGTTGCGGTTCATGACGATCATGGCGCCGCCGGCCTCCTTGTGGCCCTCGACCACCTGGAGTCCCTCGAAGCGGACGACGCCCGAGTGCTTGGCGTCGAGCGTGTTCTGCTCGGACACCCGCGACGCGGTGCCGCCGATGTGGAACGTGCGCATCGTGAGCTGCGTGCCCGGCTCGCCGATCGACTGTGCGGCGATCACGCCGACCGCCTGTCCCAGCTCCACCAGCTTCCCGGTCGCGAGGTCGCGCCCGTAGCACATCGCGCACACGCCGCGCCGGGCCGCGCAGGTCAGCACGGAGCGGATCTTCACCTTCTCGATGCCGGCCTCCTGCACCTCCGACGCCTTGTCCTCGTCGATCTCGTCGTTGACGTCCACGATCGTGTCGCCGCTGAACGGGTCGACGATCTTCTCCAGCGTGACGCGCCCGACGATGCGGTCGCGCAGCGGCTCGATGATCTCGCCGCTCTCGATGATCGCGCGCGCTTCCAGCCCGTCCAGCGTGCCGCAGTCGCCCTCCGAGATGATCACGTCCTGGGCGACGTCCACCAGGCGCCGGGTCAGGTAGCCCGAGTCGGCGGTCTTGAGCGCCGTGTCGGCCAGCCCCTTCCGCGCGCCGTGCGTCGAGATGAAGTACTGCAGCACCGTGAGCCCCTCACGGAAGTTCGACGTGATGGGCGTCTCGATGATCTCGCCCGACGGCTTGGCCATCAGGCCGCGCATGCCGGCCAGCTGCCGGATCTGCTGCTTCGATCCGCGCGCGCCGCTGTCCGCCATGATGTACACGGGGTTGAAGTGGCGGCCGCTCCGATCCATCTCCGCCATCTCTCCGAACATCTCGTCGGCGATCTTCTCCGTCACCTCCGACCAGATCGCGATCACCTTGTTGTAGCGCTCGCCGTTCGTGATCGCGCCCTCCAGGTACTGCTGTTCGACCTTGATCACCTCGTTGCGCGCGTCCTGCACGAGCTGCGGCTTGTTCGCCGGGATGATCAGATCGTCGATGCCGATCGACAGCCCGGACCGCGTCGCGTAGGTGAACCCCAGGTTCTTCAGGCTGTCCAGCATCTCGACCGTGCGCTCGAGCCCGAAGTCCAGGTAGCACTTCTGCACGAGCTGCTGCAGCCCCTTCTTCTTCAGCAGGCCGTTGACGAACGGCATGTCGGCGGGCAGCTCGGCGTTGAGAATCACACGCCCCACGGTCGTGGCGATCGTCCGGTGCTCGACGCGGCGCACCTCCGTGTGGAGGACGTCCTGGTCGTCGCGGGCCGTGGTCAGGTCGAGCAGCTCGCCGGTGAACCGCAGCCGGATCGGCGACAGCGTCTCCACCTCGCCGGCCTCCAGCGCCAGCAGCACGTCGTCGATCGTCCCGAACGCGCGCCCTTCGCCCTTCGCACCGGTCTTCGACTTGGTGAGGTAGTAGCACCCCAGCACGATGTCCTGCGACGGCACGGCAATCGGCGCGCCGTTGGCCGGCGACAGCACGTTGTTCTTCGACATCATCAGCACCGACGCCTCGATCTGCGCCTCGGGCGACAGCGGGATGTGCACCGCCATCTGGTCGCCGTCGAAGTCGGCGTTGAACGCCGTGCACACGAGCGGGTGGATCCGGATCGCCTTGCCTTCCACAAGCACCGGCTCGAACGCCTGGATCCCCAGGCGGTGCAGCGTGGGGGCCCGGTTGAGCAGCACCGAGTGATCCCGGATCACCTCTTCGAGGATGTCCCACACCTCGGGCCGCTGCTGCTCCACCATCTCCTTGGCCTGCTTGATGGTGGCCACCAGCTGCCGTTCCTCGAGTTTGTTGTAGATGAACGGCTTGAACAGCTCCAGCGCCATCTTCTTCGGCAGCCCGCACTGGTGCAGCTTCAGCTCGGGGCCCACGACGATCACCGACCGGCCGGAGTAGTCCACGCGCTTGCCGAGCAGGTTCTGGCGGAACCGCCCCTGCTTGCCCTTCAGCGTGTCCGACAGCGACTTCAGCGGGCGGTTGTTCGCGCCGCGCAGCACCCGGCCCCGCCGGCCGTTGTCGAACAGCGCGTCCACGGCCTCCTGCAGCATCCGCTTCTCGTTGCGGATGATCACGTCGGGCGCCTTCAGCTCGATCAGCTTCTTCAACCGGTTGTTCCGGTTGATGACCCGGCGGTACAGATCGTTCAGGTCCGAGGTCGCGAAGCGCCCGCCGTCGAGCGGCACCAGCGGCCGCAGCTCCGGCGGAATGACGGGGATGACGTCCAGAATCATCCACTCCGGCCTGTTGTTCGACTTGCGGAAACTGTCGACGACCCGCAGCCGCTTGGCGTACTTCAGCTTCTTCTGGACCGACGACTCGGCCCGCATCTTCGCCCGCAGCTCGTCGGCCAGGGTGTCCACGTTGACCCGGCGGAGCAGCTCCTTGATCGCCTCGGCCCCCATCTGCGCGCGGAACCGTCCCGTGCCGTAGTCCTCCCGCGCCTTCCGGTACCCGTCCTCGTTCAGCAGCTGGTTCTGCTTGAGCTCGGTGTCGCCCGGATCGATGACGACGTAGCCCTCGAAGTAGAGGATCCGCTCGAGGTCGCGCAGCGAGATGTCGAGCAGGTGGCCGATGCGGCTCGGCAGCCCCTTGAAGAACCACACGTGGCTCACCGGCGTGGCCAGCATGATGTGCCCCAGCCGCTCCCGGCGCACCTTCGCCTGGGTCACCTCGACGCCGCACTTGTCGCAGATGACGCCACGGTGCTTCATCCGCTTGTACTTGCCGCAGAGGCACTCCCAGTCCGCGATCGGCCCGAAGATCTTCGCGCAGAACAGGCCGTCGCGTTCCGGCTTGAACGTGCGGTAGTTGATCGTCTCGGGCTTCGTCACCTCGCCGAAGGACCAGGACAGGATCTTGTCCGCCGACGCGAGCGAGATCCGGATCGCGTCGAAGTCCGCCCGCAGGGCCGTCTTGCCGTCATAGAAGCTGGGTCTCATAGGCCGTCTACCGTCTACCCTCTGTGGTCCATCGTCTGCCGACTGCCGGCACTCGTCCGCCGTCCGCCAGTCACACCTGCTCGAGCACCGCCGCCGCTTCTCCCTCGTCCGCCGGCCCGGCCGGCCGCCGCCGGGCCGAGATCAGCTCGACGTCCAGGCAGAGGGACTGCAGCTCCCGGATGAGGACGTTGAACGACTCCGGCAGTCCGGGCGTGAACGAGGCGTCGCCCTTGACGATCGCCTCGTAGATCTTCGCCCGGCCCGTGACGTCGTCCGACTTGGCCGTCAGCAGCTCCTGCAGGATGTGCGACGCGCCGTACGCCTCGAGCGCCCACACCTCCATCTCGCCGAACCGCTGGCCGCCGAACTGCGCCTTGCCGCCCAGCGGCTGCTGGGTGATCAGCGAGTACGGGCCGATCGACCGCGCGTGGATCTTGTCGTCCACCAGGTGCGACAGCTTGAGCATGTAGATGTAGCCCACCGTCGTCTCGCGCTCGAACGCCTGACCGGTCATGCCGTCGTGCAGCTGGGCCTTGCCGCCCTTCGGCAGCCCGGCCTGCTCCAGCCAGTCCTTGATCTCCCCTTCGTTCGCGCCGTCGAACACCGGCGTCGCGAAGTAGAGCCCCAGGGCGTGGGCGGCCCACCCGAGGTGCGTCTCCAGGATCTGGCCTACGTTCATGCGCGAGGGCACGCCGAGCGGGTTCAGCACGATCTCGACCGGCGTGCCGTCCGGCAGGTACGGCATGTCCTCCTCGGGCAGGATCCGCGCGATCACGCCCTTGTTGCCGTGCCGGCCCGCCATCTTGTCGCCCACCGAGAGCTTGCGCTTCATGGCGACGTACACCTTGACGAGCTTGATCACGCCCGGGGGCAGCTCGTCCCCGCGCCGGATCTTCTCCTTCTTCTCCTCGAACAGCTGGCGGATGACCTCCACCTGCCGCTCGGTGCGCTCCTCGAGCAGCCGCAGGTCCCCCTCGAGCCGCGGGTCGTCGCCCTGGACCTTGAGGCGCACCATCGTCTCGTAGGGCACCGTCTCCAGCAGCTCGCGGGTGAGCACGGCGCCCTTCTTCAGCACCTTCTCCCGTCCGAACTCGTCGAACGCATCGGCGCGCAGCGACTGCCCCTGCAGCACCTGGATCACGCGCTTCTTCACCTCGTCGTGAAGGATGCGGATCTCGTCCTGCAGGTTCTTCTCCATCATGTCGAGCTCGTCCTGCTCGATCGCCTTGGCCCGATCGTCCTTCTCGATGCCCTTGCGGGAGAAGATCTTCACGCCGACGATGATCCCCTCGATGCCCGGGGGACAGATGAGCGACGCGTCGCGGACGTCGCCCGCCTTCTCGCCGAAGATCGCCCGCAGCAGCTTCTCTTCCGGCGTCAGCTGCGTCTCGCCCTTCGGCGTCACCTTGCCGACGAGGATGTCACCCGGCTTGACGTAGGCGCCGATCCGGATGATGCCGCTGTCGTCGAGATCCCGCAGGTAGGTCTCCGACACGTTCGGGATGTCGCGCGTGATCTCCTCGGGGCCGAGCTTCGTGTCGCGCGCCTCGATCTCGAACTCCTCGATGTGGATCGACGTGTAGTAGTCGTCCTTCACCATCCGCTCGGACACGAGAATCGCGTCCTCGAAGTTGTAGCCGCGCCACGGCATGAAGGCGACCAGCACGTTCCGGCCGAGCGCCAGCTCGCCGAGCTCCGTGCACGGCCCGTCGCCCAGCACCTGCCCCTTCACCACGCGCTGCCCCACGCGCACGATCGGCTTCTGGTTGATGCAGGTGTTCTGGTTCGAGCGCTTGAACTTGATGAGCGGATAGATGTCCGCGCCCATCTCCTTGCCGGCGTCCTCGCCGTCGCCCTCCACCCGGACGACGATGCGCTGGCTGTCCACATAGTCCACCGTCCCGGACCGCCGCGCCACGACGACGGCGCCCGAGTCGCGGGCGGTGATGTACTCCATCCCCGTGCCCACGTACGGCGCACGCGCCCGCAGCAGCGGCACGGCCTGGCGCTGCATGTTCGAGCCCATCAGCGCGCGGTTCGCGTCGTCGTTCTCGAGGAACGGCACGAGCGACGCGGCCACCGACACGAGCTGCTTCGGCGACACGTCCATGAACTGGACCTTCTCGCGCGGAGCCAGGATGAAGTTGCCCGCCTGCCGCGCGTTGACGCGATCCTGGGCGAAGCGGCCGTCCTCGTCGAGCGCCGCGTTCGCCTGGGCGATCGCGTACTGGTCTTCTTCCCACGCGGACAGGTAGAAGGAGTGCGGCTCGACCTCCATCCCCTTGCGCTTCGGCCGCCCGTCGGCGCCCACCACCTCCTCGGCTTCCACGATGTCGCCGACCTTGTACTTCGCGTGCCCGCCCGTCAGCGTCACCATCACGTAGTCGAGCACCCGCCCGTCCTTCACCTTCCGGTAGGGCGACTCGATGAACCCGAACTCGTTGATGCGCGCGTAGCACGACAGCGACGAGATCAGGCCGATGTTCGGACCTTCCGGCGTTTCGATCGGGCAGATGCGGCCGTAGTGCGTCGGGTGCACGTCCCGAACCTCGAAGCCGGCGCGCTCGCGCGACAGCCCGCCCGGGCCGAGGGCCGACAGGCGGCGCTTGTGCGTGATCTCGGACAGCGGGTTGGTCTGGTCCATGAACTGCGACAACTGCGACGACCCGAAGAACTCGCGGATGGCGGCCATCACCGGCTTCGCGTTGATCAGGTCGTGCGGCATCGCGGTCGCCATCTCCTGGTAGACCGACATCTTCTCCTTGATGGCGCGCTCCATCCGCACCAGGCCGATCCGGAACTGGTTCTCCAGCAGCTCGCCGACCGAGCGCACGCGCCGGTTCCCCAGGTGGTCGATGTCGTCCACGTTGGCCGGATTGCGCCGCAGCCCGAGCTGGTACTTGATCACCGCGTAGAAGTCCTGCGGGTGCAGGATCTTCTCGTCGAGCGGCGTGTCGAGCTTCAGCTTCGTGTTGAGCTTCAGCCGGCCGACCCGCGAGAAGTCGTACTTCTGCGGGTTGAAGAACATGCTCTCGAAGAGCGAGCGCGAGCTGTCGAGCGTCGGCGGGTCGCCCGGGCGCAGCCGCCGGTAGATCTCGATGAGCGCTTCCTCGTGCGTCTTGATCGGATCCTTCTTCAGCGTCTGGCTGATGACCGGCCCGACCTCGTCGCGCTCGGGGAAGAAGATGTCGATGTGCGCGATCTTCTTCTCCACCGCCATGGCGATCACGCGCGGCGTCAGCTCCTCGTTCGCCTCGAGGATCACCTCGCCGGTCTCCTGGTCGACCACGTCGGCCGCCGCGAACGCCCCCTCGAGCGCCTCCTCCGCCACCGCCACCGACGCGATGCCGGCCTTGCGGAGCGCCGCGATGCCGTTGGCCGTGATCCGCTTGCCGGCCTGCAGCGTCATGTCGCCGGCCTTCACCTCGGACGCCGCCCGCAGCCCCAGCAGGCTGTCGCTGACCGCCCAGCTCACCGCCCCGTCGGCGCCGAGCAAGAGGCGATCGACCGTGTAGAACGTCCGCAGGATCTCGTGCGCCCCGCGCAGCCCGAGCGCGCGCAGGAACACCGTGCCGAGGAACTTGCGCTTGCGATCGATCCGCACGTACAGCAGGTTCTTGTGGTCGTATTCGAACTCGACCCACGAGCCGCGGTACGGGATGATCTGCGCGACGTAGAGTGCCTTGTCCTCGGAGTGGAAGAAGGCCCCGGGCGAGCGGTGGAGCTGCGACACGATGACGCGCTCCGTCCCGTTGATGATGAACGTCCCGTTGTCCGTCATCAGCGGGATGTCCCCGAAGTAGACCTCCTGCTCCTTGATGTCCCGGATCGTCTTGACGCCGGTCTCGGGATCCTTGTTCCAGACCACGAGGCGGATGGTGACCTTGAGCGGCACGGCGTAGGTCATGCCGCGCTCCTGGCACTCGTCCACGTCGTACTTCAGCTTCATCGACACCGGGTTGCCGCAGATGTCGCAGACGTCGCCGCGCGCCTGGTTCTCCGCCCCGCACCGCTGGCACAGGACCTGCTGCTCGCCGTAGGGATCCGCCACCAGCATGGCGCCGCAGTTCGCGCACGGCTTGCGCAGGTGATCCAGCCCCGCCAGCTTGCCGCACTTGCACTCCCAGTTGCCGATCGAATAGTCGATGAACTCGAGCGACGAGTTCTCCCGGAAGTCACTGATCGGGAAGACCGACTTGAACACGGACTGCAGGCCCGTGTCCTCCCGCTCGGCCGGGAGACGGCTCATCTGCAGGAACCGCTCGTAGGACTTGCGCTGGATCTCGATCAGGTTGGGGATCGGAATCGTCGCCCGGATCTTCGAGAAGTCCTTGCGCTCGCGGTAGACGTTCTTGGGAAGGCTGTACATCGCTCGGTGAACCTCGATGCGGACGGCCGGGACGCCGTCCGCTGGCTGCGCGCCCCGGACCACGGACTCTCAGACTCGCGGCTGCGGCAGCGCCGTCGCCGCCGGCCACGCCGGCAGCGGCCGCGCCCGCCCCCGCACTGACACGAAACGGCTCGGCCGTCCCGTCAGTCGATCTTGACCTTCGCCCCGACCTCGTCGAACTTCTTCCGGATCGCCTCGGCCTCGTCCTTGGGCACGCCTTCCTTGAGCGGCTTCGGCGCGCTCTCGACCAGGTCCTTCGCCTCCTTCAGGCCCAGGCTGGTGACCTCGCGCACGACCTTGATGACCTTGATCTTGTCGGCACCCACCTCGGTGAGGGTGACGGTGAACTCGGTCTTCTCCTCCGCCGGCGCCGCGGCGCCGCCGCCGGCCGCGGCCATGCCGGGCATCATCATCGGCATGGCGGCCGCCGCGGACACGCCAAGCTCGGACTCCAGCGCCTTGACGAGCTGCGACAGCTCGAGCACGCTGATGCCCTTGATGTAATCGATCACCTGCTGCTGATTCAGTTCGGCCATTGCTCTCTCCTGTTGGCTCAAGGCTGACGGCTCAAGGCTCCCAACGGGCCTCGAGCCAACTCACGCGTCCCTCTTCTGCTTCTCCACCTGCGCCAGCACGGACATCAGGTCCCGCGGCGCGGCGTTCAGCACCGACACCAGCTGGTGCATGGGCGCCTGCAGCACGGACAGGAGCTGCGCGTACAGCTCCGGCCGGCCCGGCAGGTTCGCCAAGTCCGCAACCTCCGCCGGCTGGAGCGCCCGGCCCTGCACGACGGCGCCCTTCACGGCCAGCGTCGGCGCGCCCTTCATGAACGTGGTCAGCGCCTTGGCCAGCGCCACCGCGTCCCCGCTCGTGTAGGCCAGCGCCGTCATCCCTTCGAACGACTGCTCGAAGGACGCAAACGGGGTGCCCGCGCTCGCCCGGCGCGCCAGCGTGTTCTTCACGACGCGGTACTGGGCCCGCGCCGCCCGCAACTGCCGCCGCAGCTCGGTCACCTGCGGCACGTCCAGGCCCCGGTAGTCCACCAGGACGGCGGAGTCCGCCGACTGGAACGCGGCCGCCAGGTCCTGCAGCTCCTCTTCCTTCTGTGCTCGTGTCACGGCCATCGCGATCTCCCCGGCTCCAGCCGGCCCCTCAGTGCTTCACCCGTTCGTCCATGTGGCCCGTCTCGAGCGCGATGCCCGGGCCCATGGTCGACGACAGCGTGGCCGACTTGAGGTACTTGCCCTTCGCCGCGGACGGCCGGGCCTTGACCACGCTCTCCACGAGCGCTCTGGCGTTCTCCACGAGGCTCTCGGCGGGAAACGACGTCTTCCCGACCGGGGCGTGGACGATGCCGGTCTTGTCCACCCGGAACTCCACCTTGCCGGCCTTGATCTCGCGCACGGCCTTCGCCACATCGGTCGTGACCGTGCCGGTCTTCGGATTCGGCATCAGCCCCCGCGGCCCCAGCACCTTGCCCAGCCGGCCCACGGCGCGCATCATGTCGGGCGTCGCGACCACCGCATCGAAGTCCATCCACCCGCCGGTGATCTTCTCGACGATCTCCTCGCCCGCCACCACGTCCGCCCCGGCGTCGGTGGCGTCCTTCTGCCGCTCGGCCGACGCGATCACCAGCACGCGCTTGCTCTTCCCGAGCCCGTGCGGCAGCACGACCGTGCCGCGCACCATCTGATCGGCGTGCTTCGGATCGACACCGAGGCGGAGCGCCAGCTCCACCGTCTCGTCGAACTTCACGAACGCCAGCTGCTTGAGCAGCGGTATCGCCTCGTCGAGCGTGTAGCCGCGCTCCTCGACGCGGGCCGCAGCCGCCGTGTACTTCCTGCCCCGCCGTGCCATCTCTGCCTCCCCGTGGTCCAGACGGGCCGTGCGGCCCTCCCACTGGTCGTTCCCGTGTCCCGTCCCGGCCTGCCGCCGCACGCGGCGCCGTCGATCAGTCGACGACGTCGATCCCCATCGAGCGCGCCGTGCCCCGCACGGTGCTGACCGCCGCCTGCATCGAATCGCAGTTCAGGTCGGGCATCTTCGTCTTCGCGATCTCCTCGACCTGCTTCGCGGTGACGGTGCCCACCTTCGTGCGGTTGGGCTCCGCCGACCCCTTGGCCAGGCTCGCCACCTTCTTGAGCAGCACCGACACCGGCGGCGTCTTGGTGATGAACGTGAAGCTGCGATCGGCGTAGATCGTCACCACCGCGGGGATGATCAGGCCGTCGTCCTTCGCCGTCCTGGCGTTGAAGTTCTTGCAGAAGTCCATGATGTTCACGCCGTGCGGGCCCAGTGCCGTGCCCACCGGCGGCGCGGGCGTCGCCTTGCCCGCGGGAATCTGCAGCTTCACCATTGCCTGAATCTTCTTGGCCATAGCCCCTGCGCCTCAGCGCACTCAGACCTTCTCCACCTGGAAGAAGTCCAGTTCCACCGGCGTGGCGCGTCCGAAGATGGTCACCATCACCTTCAGCGTGCTCTTGTCCGCGTTCACGTCGTCCACGACGCCGTTGAAGCTCGTGAACGGCCCCTCGTTGATGCGCACGTGGTCGCCCTTCTCGAAGGAGTACTTCGGCTTGGGCTTCTCGGCCGCCGACCGGACCTGCTGGAGGATCTGCTCGACCTCGTCGGTCGTCAGCGGCATCGGCTTGCTGCCCGCTCCCACGAACCCGGTCACCTTCGGCGTGTTCTTCACCACGTGCCACGCCTCGTCCGACATCGCCATCTCGACGAGGATGTAGCCCGGAAAGAACCGCTTGGGCGTCACGACCTTGCGCCCGCTGCGCATCTCGACCACGTCTTCAGTCGGGATGAGCACCTCTCCAATCTCGTGCTCCAGACCGTAGGCCTGGACACGCTGGCGCAGCGACTCCGCCACCTTCTTCTCGAACCCCGAGTAGGTGTGAACGATGTACCAGTTCTTGATCGCGACGTCTGTCATGCGCCACCGAACTGACGGAAGAACCAGGCCACGAGCCGGTCCAGGCCTACGTCCAGCGCGAACAGGTACAGGCCGAAGAACGCCGACACGAGGATCACCACCATCGTGGTGGCGTAGACCTCGCGTCCGGACGGCCAGGTCACGCGCTTCATCTCGTTGCGGACCTCGGCGATGAACTCCCGGCTGTTCGCCCACCAGCCGCGAACACCGTCCAACGCGCGCGCCGGCGATGCCTTGACGTTCTCGATCGCTGCCATGACCTCTCGTTCCCCGTTTCCCGCCACGCGCCTGTCCACCTTCGCTCGCATCGCGAGCCTCGGCGAGATGGCAGGTCAGGAGGGACTCGAACCCCCAGCCCCCGGTTTTGGAGACCGGTGCTCTACCAATTGAGCTACTGACCTACTTGCTTTCCTTGTGCGCCGTGTGCTTCCGGCAGAAGCGGCAGTACTTGCTGAACTCGAGCCGCTCCGTCGTCTTCTTCTTGTTCTTCGTCGTACTGTAGTTCCGGCGCTTGCACTCGCCGCACGCCAGGTGAACGATGTCGCGCATGGGTGAATCCTCTTCGGCTCGGGGCTACTCGACGATCTCCGTGATGGTGCCGGCGCCCACCGTCCGGCCGCCTTCCCGGATCGCGAACCGGCTCCCCTTCTCGATCGCCACCGGCGTGATCAGCTCCCCCGTGATCGCCGTGTTGTCCCCCGGCATCACCATCTCCACCCCCTCCGGCAGCTTCAACACCCCCGTCACGTCCGTCGTCCGGATGTAGAACTGCGGCCGGTACCCGTTGAAGAACGGCGTGTGCCGCCCCCCTTCCTCCTTGCTCAGGATGTACACCTCGCCCTTGAACTTCGTGTGCGGCGTGATCGACCCCGGCTTCGCCAGCACCTGCCCCCGCTCCACGTCCGTCTTCTCCACCCCCCGCAGCAGCACCCCGATGTTGTCCCCCGCCACGCCCTCGTCCAGCAGCTTCCGGAACATCTCCACCCCGGTCACCACCTTCTTCGCCGTCGGCCGGAACCCCACAATCTCGATCTCTTCCCCGACCTTCACCTTCCCCCGCTCCACCCGCCCCGTCACCACCGTCCCCCGCCCCGAGATCGAGAACACGTCCTCGATCGGCATCATGAACGGCTTGTCCACTTCCCGGGCCGGCAGCGGAATGTAGCTGTCCAGCGCCTCCATCAGCTTCACGACGCTCTCGACCCCGTCCCCCTCCCCGTGCAACGCCTTCAGCGCGCTCACCCGCACCACCGGCGTGTCGTCCCCGGGAAACCCGTAGTTCGTCAGCAGCTCCCGCACCTCCAGCTCCACCAGGTCCAGCAGCTCCGGGTCGTCCACCGCGTCCACCTTGTTCAGCGCCACCACCAGATACGGCACGTTCACCTGCCGCGCCAACAGCACGTGCTCCCGCGTCTGCGGCATCGGCCCATCCGTCGCACTCACCACCAGAATGGCGCCGTCCATCTGCGCCGCCCCCGTGATCATGTTCTTGATGTAGTCCGCGTGCCCCGGGCAGTCCACGTGCGCGTAGTGCCGCGCCGCCGTCGCATACTCCACGTGCGACGACGCGATCGTCAGGATCTTCGTGTCGTCCCGCCGCCCCTGCGACTCCGACGCCTTCGCGACCTCGTCATACGGCACGAACTTCGCCCACCCCTTGTCCGCCGCCACCTTCGTCAGCGCCGCCGTCAGCGTCGTCTTCCCGTGGTCGATGTGCCCAATCGTCCCCACGTTCACGTGCGGCTTGGACCGATCAAACTTTTCCTTTGCCATCGAAGTTCGCTCCGTCTGTCTGTGGGCCTACTTCGTGCCCTGAATCCTTGCGACGACCTCTTCGCTCACGTTCTGCGGTGTCTGCTCGTACCGATCGAAGTGCATCGAGTAGGTGGCGCGCCCCTGCGTCCGCGACCGCAGGTCCGTGGCGTAGCCGAACATCTCGGACAGCGGCACGCGGGCGTTGACGATCTGCGTCCCGCCGCGATCCTCCTGCGACTGGATCTTCCCGCGGCGGCTCGCCAGGTCGCCCATGACGTCGCCGATGTGCTCCTTCGGCACCACGACCTCGACGCGCATCACCGGCTCCAGCAGCACGGGCTTCGCCTTCTTCGCCGCGTCCTGGAACGCCATCGAGCCGGCGATCTTGAAGGGCATCTCCGACGAGTCCACCTCGTGGTAGGACCCGTCGTACAGCTCGACGCGCACGTCGTCGATCGGGTATCCGGCCAGCGTGCCGCGCGTGAGCGCCTCGCGGATGCCGTCCTCGACCGGCTTGATGTACTCCTTCGGGATCACGCCGCCGACGATCCTGTTCTCGAAGACGTAGCCGGACCCCGGCTCGCCGGGATACGTGTGGATCTTCACGTGGCCGTACTGCCCGCGGCCGCCGGTCTGCTTGGCGTACTTCATCTCGCCGTCCGCCGGCCGTGTGAGCGTTTCCTTGTAGGCCACCTGCGGCTTGCCGACGCTGGCGTCCACGCCGAACTCGCGCTTGAGGCGGTCCACGATGATCTCGAGGTGCAGCTCGCCCATGCCGGCGATCACCACCTGTCCCGTCTGCTCGTCGGTCTTGACCCGGAAGGTCGGGTCCTCGCCCATCAGCTTCGCGAGCCCCTGCCCCAGCTTCTCCTGGTCGCTCTTGGTCCGCGGCTCGATCGCCAGCGAGATGACCGGCTCGGGGAAGTCCATCGCCTCGAGCAGCACCGGCCGCTGCTCGTCGCAGAGGGTGTCGCCCGTGCTCACCTGCTTCAGCCCCACGGCCGCGGCGATGTCACCGGCGTAGACCTCCTTGATCTCCTCACGCTTGTTCGCGTGCATCTTGAGGAGGCGTCCGACCCGCTCGGTCCGCTGCTTGGTCGAATTGAACACCGACGACCCCGCTCGCAGCACACCCGAGTAGATGCGGATGAACGTGAGCTGCCCCACGAAGGGGTCGGCCATGATCTTGAACGCCAGGGCCGAGAAGGGGGCGTCGTCGGCCGCCGGCCGCTCCACTTCCGCCTCACCCGGCCCACCCGCGTCCACGAGCCCGGTGATGGCCGGGATGTCCACGGGGGACGGCAGGTAGTCCACCACGGCGTCTAGGAGCGGCTGCACCCCCTTGTTCTTGAAGGCGCTGCCGCAGATGACGACGACGAACGGCGCCGGCTCCTCGCGCACCGAGCTGACCACGCGACGGCGCAGGACGCGGCGGATCTCGTCTTCCGCGATCTCTTCCCCACCCAGGTACTTCTCGAGCAGCTTGTCGTCGTGTTCGCTGACCTTCTCGATCAGCTTCTCCCGGTACGCCTTCGCGGTCTCGAGCATGTCCACCGGGATCTCGCCCGTGACGTAGTCGGCCCCCAGCGTCTCGTCCCGGTAGGTGATCGCCTGCATCTTCACGAGGTCGACCACGCCGATGAAGCGGTCCTCGGCGCCGATCGGCAACTGGATCGCCACCGGGTTCCCGCCCAGCTTCGTCTCGATCTGGCCCAGCGTCCGCGCGAAGTCCGCGCCGACGCGGTCCATCTTGTTGACGAAGCAGATGCGGGGCACGCGATACTTGTCCGCCTGCCGCCACACCGTTTCCGACTGCGGCTCCACGCCGGACACCGCATCGAACACCGCCACGGCGCCGTCGAGCACCCGCAGCGAGCGCTCCACCTCGGCCGTGAAGTCCACGTGGCCCGGCGTGTCGATGATGTTCACGCGGTGCTCGCGCCAGAAGCAGGTGGTGGCCGCCGAGGTGATCGTGATCCCCCGCTCCTGCTCCTGCTCCATCCAGTCCATCACCGCGGTGCCGTCGTGGACCTCTCCCAGCTTGTACGTAATCCCGGTGTAGAAGAGGACGCGCTCGGTCGTCGTCGTCTTCCCGGCATCGATGTGGGCCATGATGCCGATGTTCCGGATCCGATCGAGAGGTACCTGGCGTGGCATGGAACTCGTTGGTGCTACCAGCGATAGTGCGCGAAGGCCTTGTTCGCTTCCGCCATCCGGTGCGTGTCTTCGCGCTTCTTCACCGCGCCGCCCCTCAGGTTCGACGCGTCCAGCAGCTCGTTGGCCAGCTTCTCCTGCATCGTCTTGCCGTCGCCGCGGGACCGGGCGTAGCCCACGAGCCAGCGGATGCTCAGCGACAGCCGCCGGTTCGGGTTCACCTCGATCGGCACCTGGTAGTTCGAGCCGCCGACGCGCCGCGACTTCACTTCGAGGCTCGGCTTCACGTTGTCGAGCGCCTTCTTGAAGACCTTCAGCGGGTCCTCGCCCGTCCGCTCCTTGATGATGTCGAAGCTCTGGTAGAGGATGCGCTCGGCCACGCTGCGCTTGCCGTCGTACATCACGGTGTTGACGAACTTGCTGACCAGCGTGCTGTTGTACAGCGGGTCCGGCGGCAGCTCGCGTTTCGGAATCTCTCGGCGTCTCGGCATGACTCGATCTCTGAAAGACGGATGACCGCTACTGCTTCGGCCGCTTGGCGCCGTACTTCGACCGCCCCTGCTTGCGGCCCTGGACGCCAACGGCGTCGAGCGTGCCGCGGACAACGTGGTACCGCACGCCGGGGAGGTCCTTCACACGCCCGCCACGGATGAGCACGAGCGAGTGCTCCTGCAGGTTGTGGCCGACGCCCGGGATGTAGGTGGTGACCTCGATCTTGTTGGTCAGACGCACACGCGCCACCTTCCGCAGGGCCGAGTTCGGCTTCTTCGGCGTCTGCGTGAAGACCCGGACGCAGACCCCCCGCTTCTGCGGGCAGTCCTGCAGCGACGGGCTCTTCGTCTTGGTGACGATCCGCTTCCGGCCCAACCGGACGAGCTGACTGATGGTCGGCATACCTTCACCACGCGCACGGCGCGACAGCATCCCCACACGGCACCCCACCATGCGAGGCCCGAATCCAACGGCGAACCGCCGGCCTCCTGAGCCGTCGGCTGTCTCAGGCCTGAAGGGACGCACCGCGTCACCTGGCGCCTGGGACGAATGACCCTATCTTGTTGATTCGCGGGCAGAACAAGCCGTTTCGCGGCCGCGCTGCTCGATGGACAGAACCCCTGTTCCGGTCCCGTCTCCATGCGGCAGGGGCTAGATAGGGTGTCCTAGCCCCCAGCAGAACCTGTGGAGAATAGCACGGCCTCGACAAAGAGCGCAACCGACCCCGCGGACACCGGTCCTCTCGATCGGGAGCACGCCGGTCACGCTCGGGGTGCTCTCACGAGCAGGAGGCACCGGACAGCGTCCCTACGCACACCAGTACGCCGCCAGCACGCCGACCCGGGGCGCGTCGGCCGGCCCGCGCGCCGAACCGGGTTCCCCGTGAGGCCGGGCGGCGCTGGACTTGGCGTATGCTCACGCAAATTCCCACTGCGGCACCAGGGAGCCGCCACGTCAGGGAGCACAGCCCGATGTCCGACCAGACCTCCGCCGCCCCCCTCACGCAGGACGAACGCCGCCAGCACCTCAGACGCGCCGTGATCGCCTCCGCTGTCGGCACCTCGATCGAGTGGTACGACTTCTTTCTGTACGGCGTGGCCGCGGCCCTGGTGTTCCCCCAGAAGTTCTTCCCGCAATCGGATCCCTTCATCGGGACGCTGCTCGCCTTCTCCACCTTCTTCGTCGGGTTCGCCAGCCGCCCGATCGGCGCCATCATCTTCGGGCACCTGGGCGACCGCATCGGCCGCAAGACATCGCTCATCGCCACGCTCCTCCTCATGGGCATCTCCACGACCGGCATCGGCCTGGTGCCGGCCTACGAGGCGATCGGCATCTGGGGCGCGGTCCTGCTGACGCTCGGGCGCATGCTGCAGGGCATCGGCGTCGGGGGCGAGTGGGGCGGCGCCGTGCTGATGTCGGCGGAATGGGGCGAGAAGCACCAGCGGGGCCTGGTGGCCAGCTGGACCCAGTTCGCCGCCCCCGCCGGCCTGGTGCTCGCCAACGGCGCGCTCGCGCTGATGACGGTGCTCACGGACAACGAGGCCTTCCTGGCCTGGGGCTGGCGCATCCCGTTCCTGGCCAGCGTCGTGCTGGTGGGTATCGGCTTCTACATCCGCCGCGGCATCCTCGAGACGCCGGTCTTCGCCAAGATGAAGAGTGAAGGCCGGATCGAGAAGACGCCCGTCACGGAAGCGATCAAGCGCAACTGGCGCGAAATCATCCTCGTCGCGGTGCTGCGCACCGGGCAACAGACGCCCTTCTACATCTTCACGACCTACGTCCTGACCTACGCCACACAGACGCTCGGCTATACCCGGGGCTCCATCCTCAGCCTCGTCATGGTGCAGGCCCTGCTGTCGATGGCGGTCATCCCCTGGTTCGGGCACCTCTCGGACCGCCTCGGGCGCTGGCGCATGACGGCCTACGGCTGCTACGCCATGATCGTGTTCCCGTTCGCCTACTTCTGGATGCTGGATTCAGGCAGCCTGCTGCTGGTCGGGCTGGCCATCATCATCGCGCTGCCGATCCACGACCTGCAGTTCGGCCCGCAGGCCGCGCTGATTGCGGAAGTCTTCCCGAGCCGCCTGCGCTACAGCGGCGCGTCGCTCGGCTACCAGCTCGCCTCGATCACGGCCGGCGGGCCGGCGCCGATCGTGGCGCTGTATCTCTTCAACGCGTTCGGCACGTCGTTCGCCGTGGCCGGCTACGTGGCCGTGACCGCAATCATCAGCCTGATCGGCCTCTGGATGCTGCCCGACCGCTCGGCGCACGAGCTCGACGAGCACTGACGGAACGGAAGCGGACGGGTGGAACCGTGGACAAGTTGAGTGGCGAGTGGGAAGGACGCACCCGGGGCGACGAGCGGGACTGGATCCCAGGCTCCCCTCGCCGCCCCGAGAGGCTCGAGTCCTACTTCGCCAGCGGATCCGGCCGCATCTGGAAGTGCGCCACGTACGGGTGTGACCCCTTGCCGCCTTCCTGGTGCCAGACGGTGTTGGTGGCCTGGTTGGCCCACAGTCCGCGGCCCTTCCAGCCGGCGTCCGGGTCATCGATACGCCCGTCGAGCCCCCGCGTGAAGAAGCCGACCGGATACGGCACGCGCAACTGGACCATCTTCCCGCTGTCACGCTGCAGGGCGAACAGCGAGTCGGACGCGCTGCCGTTGCTGACCGGCACGTCGTGGCCCAGACCGAGCGTGTTGAACTGATCCACCCAGTTGTAATAGTGATACTGGCTCGTCCCCGGCTCCGCCTGGTTCTTGAAGCGCGGTCCGGGTGTCTCGTACAAGGTCCAGCCTTCGGGGCAGTGCTGCCCGGTCGCCGTCGGACCGTTCGTCACCCTGCACCGCCGGCGATCGAAGCTGGCGGTCTGGCCCGTGCCAGCCAGCGCCGTCCAGATCAGGCCGTTGCGATCCACATCGACACCACGCGGCGTGGCACCGTGCATCTTCGGCGCGTTCGGGTTCTTCATGGGTGGCTCGTAGACCTCCGACAGGCAGGTCTTCGGATCGAGACGCGCCACCCGGCCGGGGAACGGTCCGGGGTTCGCGATCCAGACCGAGTGATCCACCGGGTTCACGATGATCCCGTAGCCTCCCGTCAGCAGCCTGACATCCTTCGTCGGGTCCACCTTCAGCAGGTTGTCACCCTTGAACGAGTGCGTGCCCTGCATGCCGCCGGGCGGCGGCTCGTCGATCCAGGGCCCAGCCTTGCCGTCCCCGTTCGTGTCGATGACGATCGGGCACCACCCCTGCGCCTTCTCGGCGTCACCCGTCTCGTCGAACACGCGCGTGTTGATCCACCCCACCGTGTTGCCGACGCCGCTGAGGTACAGCGTGTCGTCCGGATCCTCGTCGAACTGGAGGTGGTGGGTGCCGAAGCAGGTGTCGATCAGCGTGAACTGCTCCGTCTTCGGATCGAACATCGAGACCTGATGGCCGCCGCCCTGCTCCAGGGGATAGAACTGCGCCGAGGGATGCGTCGATCCTTCACGGCAGAACGCCGGCTGGTCGTCGCTGTCGCGAATCTGGGACGTGATCCAGATGCGCCCCTTGCCGTCCATCATCGGGTTGTGCGGATGCGCGGGCGCATTCCAGATGATCTCCTCCCCGAAGAACGGGGACGGCACCTTGACCTCGAGCGGGAAGTTCGACCGGTTGTTCGCGTTCTCGCGCACGGGCACCTTGTATTCCGTGGCCTTGCTCTCCACCGGATCGAGCACGGTCAGGTAGTCTCGGCCGAAGTCCACACCGTAGATCAGCCCGTTCGGGTTCAGCGTCGGCTTCCGCTTGTCGGTGCTGATCAGATCGTGGATGTAGCTGGTCGGCGCACCCCAGTCCCACAGCGTCAGGACCAGGTTCCGCTCGATCCCCGTGGGACGGGGCGGCTGCGCCGGCACCTCGCCCGCGGCAATGCGATCGGTCCAGTCCGCGTAGAGCTCGATGGCCCTCGGGCCCAGCACGTTGAAGCCCGCCGTCATCGACGTGTCGCCGCGCTGTCCGAAGCGTGCGCGAGCCCGCCACGCATCGACGCTCGTCTTGTATCCCTTCAGGTGCGCCAATGTGCGGGTGATGGGATCGCCCATCGCGTGGCAGTTGTTGCACCCCACCTGAATCGCGGCGATCCACTCCGCCTGCGACTTGAAGGTCGTCGGGATCCCGTTCCCGTTCGCGCCGGTGCCGGGGAACTCGCTCGGCCCGGGCAGCTCGAGGAGCGAGTGCCAGTAGTTCGGCGGATAGATCCGCGCAGCCGCCTGCGGCGTCGGCGCCGGAACGGCGGTCAGCTGCAGCGTGCGGCCCGGCGCCGAACTCACCGGCTGGGAATCGACCAGGCCGTAGCCACGCACCCACAGGCGATACGTCGCACGCGGCAGGTCCGGTACGAGGAACCGGCCACGGTCGTCGGTGACGACGATCTTCCGCAGCTTCGTCGGCAGGTCGTCGGTCTCCGCGATCACCCACACCCCGGCTTCGGGCCCGGTCGGGCCCTGCACCACGCCACCGATGTCGTCGGGGTCGACCGGAACCTGCGGCGCCTGGCGCGCCTGCAGGGCCGGGAACAGAACCGCGCTGAGGGCGGCAACCGCCAGCCCTAGGTGCCATCTTCGGTACGCCACGACCTCCTCCAGTTCCTCCAGGGCGATCTGCGGCCGGCCTGGTGCCGCGCAGACCAGCGCACCGCCGCCTCCGCGCCGGTCCGCATTCAGCGGGTAAGATACCGGACGGTTTCCGGAGGATCAACGATTCAGGGACGACTTCAGAGCGAAGCGGGACGAGTGTGGGCGCCTCTTCCCCTTCTCTTCGCTGCCAGTGGCGCCGCGGCGCTCATCTGCGAAACCGTCTGGCTCCAGGCACTGGAACTGGTCATCGGCTCGTCGGCAGTCTCGATCGGGGTGCTTCTGGCGACGTTCATGGGCGGCATGTGTCTGGGCAGTCTGGCGTTGCCCCGCGTTGTCAGTCCACGCCGCCATCCACTGCTCGTCCTCGGGCTCGTTGAAACGGCGATCGGCGGCCTGGCGCTCGCGGTCCAGGCGCTCCTGCCGGCAATCAGCGGGATCTACGGGCAGTTTGGCGGCGCGGGGATCCCCGGACTCGCGTTACGCGGTGCCATCGCCGGGCTGCTGCTCCTCCCACCAACGATGGCCATGGGTGCATCGATTCCCGCCATCGCCCGATGGACCGGAGAATCGCCCCTCGGCATCACACGGCTCGGCTGGATCTACGCTGCCAACGTCGGGGGCGCCGTTGCCGGCGCCTTGCTGGCCGGCTTCTACCTCCTGCGCGTGTTCGACATGCACACGGCGATCACCGTCGCCGTTGCCCTCAACTTCTCGGCGGCCGCCATGGCCTTCCTCCTTGCGTTCCGGTGGCGGTTCGCCTGGAACCCACCTGTCGAGCCACCGCCGGCGGTATCGACGGTGTCCTCGCGCCCGACCAGTGCCGTCGCGATCCCTCGTACCCTCTCTCCCGTGCTGCTGGCGGTGCTGGTCTCGGGCTTCAGTGCACTCGCCGCAGAAGCCGTGTGGACGCGACTGCTCGGCATGCTCCTTGGCCCGACCGTGTACGCCTTCGCGATCATGCTGGCGGTCTTCCTGGCCGGCCTGGCCGGAGGTGCGGCAGGGGCGGCGGCACTCGCGCGACGGTGGCAGCCCCGCGCGGCGCTGGGCTGGTGCCAGCTGCTGGTGCCTCTCGGCATCGGCTGGACCGCCCACGTCACGAGTGCCTGGCTGCCCTACTGGGACGTGCCGCCCCAGGCTGGAGAGAACCTGTCCACGCGGTTTGCGTTCGACGCCCTGCGCACGACCGTGGCCGTCCTGCCCGCCACCCTCCTGTGGGGCGCCAGCCTCCCGTTGGCGCTCGCCGCCGCCGCCGGTACCGGATCACGCGACCCCGGGAGGACCGCAGCCGCCGTCTACGCGAGCAACGCCCTTGGCGCGGTCTTCGGGGCGCTCGCGGGAGCGATAGTCCTCCTCCCCTGGCTCGGCACGCAGGGCGCCGGGCGGCTGATCACCCTGCTCTCCATCCTGGCCGGCCTGATCGTGCTCGTGCCCGAGCGGCGCCGGGCTGCGCAGCTCGGCGGTATTCGGCTGCCACTGCTGGCTGGCGTGACGGCGGCGATGCTGGCGATCGTGCTCAGCCTTCCACCGGTCCCCGGTCTCCTCGTGGCCTATGGCCAGCAGGCGTCGGCCTACGCGGGCTACGAAGACGAACTCATCTTCGTCGGGGAGGGCATGACTGCCTCGGTTGCGGTCTCCCGTCTCCAGGACGGCACGCTCCTTTATCACAACGCCGGCAAGGTGCAGGCGTCCAGTCAGGCGTTCGACATGCGCTTGCAGCGCATGCTGGGCCATCTGACGACGCTGGTGCCGGCGCACCCGCGGTCGGTGCTGGTCGTCGGGTGCGGAGCGGGAGCAACGGCTGGCGCCGTGAGCATCGACCCCAGGGTCGAACGAGTGACGGTTGTCGAGATCGAGCCGCTGGTGCCGCCGACGGCGGCGGAGTACTTCTCGTCGATCAACCACGACGTGCTGCGCAGCCCCAAGACCCGGGTGGTAATCGACGACGCCCGTCACTTCCTGCTGACGACGACGGAGACCTACGACGCCATCACGGCGGATCCGCTCGACCCGTGGGTGAAGGGATCGGCGGCGCTGTACACCCGGGAGTTCTTCGAGACCGTTCGATCGCGACTGAACCCGGGCGGCGTGATGACGCTCTTCGTCCAGCTCTACCTCACGACGCCGGACGCGGTGAAGAGCGAGCTGGCCACCTTTTTCAGCGTCTTTCCCGACGGCGTCGTGTGGGCGAACACGGCGGCCGGCCGTGGCTACGATCTCGTGCTCCTGGGGCACAAGGGACCGGCGGCGATCGATCTGGGCCATATCCGCTCGAGGCTGGAACGGCCCGAGTACGCGGACGTCGTCCTCTCCCTCGCGGAGGTGGACATCGGGACCGTGCTCGACCTCGCGGTGACGTACGCGGGGCGCGCCGTCGATCTCGGGGAGTGGTTGCGGGACGCCACCATCAATACGGACGCGAATCTGCGGCTGCAGTACCTCGCGGGCGTCGGGTCCGCGACCTACGAAGCGGACAGCATCTTCGCGGATCTCGAGCGCCATCGGCGGTTTCCGCCGGGGCTCTTCGTAGGCGCAGACGATCTCGTGAACCTGCTGCGGCTGACGATGCGGCCGCCGCTGCCGCCAGTCGATCCGTGATCTCTCGGGCCGCACTCGTCCGGCCAGCGGACCGCCGCAGCGCCGCCCTCACAGAGGAGACACTCCCATGAACAAAGTGACACCGTTCCTCATGTTCAACGACCAGCTCGAAGCGGCGATCGACTTCTACACCGCGACGTTTCCGAACTCCGAAGTACGGAGCGTTGCCCGCACGGGCAGCGACGGTCCCATCAGCTCCGCCGAGTTCGTCGTTGGTGGCCAACCATTCATGGGCTACAACGGAGGTTCGTACTTCACCTTCTCTGAGGGGGTCTCGCTCTACGTCGACTGCGCGGATCAGGACGAAGTGGATGAATACTGGGACAAGCTCGTGAAGGCGGGAGCGACGCCCACGCAGTGCGGCTGGATCAAGGACCCCTTCGGTCTCTCCTGGCAGATTGTCCCGAGGCGATTCACCGAGCTGACCCGTGACCGGGACCCCAGGAAGGTGAAGGCCGTGATGGACGCGATGATGACGATGGTGAAGCTCGACGTGGCGGAGATCGAGAGAGCCTACAACGAGGCGTAGTCGTGCTCTCAGGCGCTGGACGGCGGATCTCCAGCCGGGCAGGGTCAGGTGTCACGCCAGCCAGCGCGAGAGCAGCACCCAGACCGTTGCCGCGCCGGCGAGCTGCACCAGCAGCTCCGTCCGGCTTCGCAGGAACAACGACCCGGCCGCGACCAGGACAGCCGCCGCTGCGAGGCACGGCCAGTACAGATCCACCGCCTGCTCCTCGTGTCCGCTGCTCGCCGCCCGCCGCCTGGCGTCGTCGATGATCGCGTTGGCGATGCGCCGATCCCCATCCCGCCCGAGCTCGAAGTAGCGGCCACCACCCTTCGCCGCGATCTCCGCCAGCGACTCGCGGTCGAGCACGGAGCGGACCGGTGAGAAGCGCACGGTTCCGGACGGGTCGTCGGCTGCAGGCACCGCGTCCGGAATGAACCCGCCGGCTGTCGTGCCCACGCCGACCACGACGATCGGGATGCCTGCGGCGCGCGCGAGCTGAATCGACTCCTCGACCTCGCCGGACCACGCCTGCCCGTCCGACACCAGCACGAACACCTTCGCGTTGGACGAGGGGCCGTGCAGTTCCTCGTCCCGCTCGACCAACCGCAATCCCCAGTAGATCCCGAGCTCGATGTTCGTATCCCAGGTGGTGTCCTCGTCGAGGGGGAACGGCGACTCGTCCACGAGGTGATCGAGGAAGAAGAAGTAGGTGTTGGGGTCCGTGGTCAGCCGTACCTGCGGGGCCGCGATGTGCGCGAACACCGCCAGGGCGACGCGATCGTCCTGCCAGCGCAGCGACTCGCCCAGCGTGCGCAGGAAGCGGACCGAGCGCTTCCAGCGATCACCCTCCACGTCCCTGACGCGTGTGGAGGACGACCCGTCCTGGAGCACGATCAGGTCCACGCCGCCGGTGCGGATCAGGGCCGTCGTCGCCACCGGGCGCGCCAGCGCCAGCACCGTCGCGCCGAGCGCGAGCGCGAGCAGGAGCCAGAAGGGACCGTCGCCGGTCAGCGGCAGGTGCTCGCGCACCGGCACCGTGCGGCGCGCGAGCAGCGCCCGCCGGTCGAGCCACCGCGCCCACTGCAGACGCAGCGCAAGCCCCCCGAGGATCGCGGGGACGACCAGCAGCCAGAGGAACGCCGGCTGCTCGAAGCGGAGGTTTGCGACGTCAAAGCCGATCGACACTACCCTCTCCGGATGCGCGTCCGGCCGGCCCCGGCCTCGGAGTCTTCCTGGCGTTCCTCGCCGCGCTTGGGGATCACGACCTTGAACTGGCCCATGTCGGCGCCCTCGGGTGGCGCACCCGGGGTGCCGTGAATCGTCGGCGCGGCCGCCTCCGCGTCTTCGTCCGGAACGGCGCCTCCTCCGAGCTGCCGGGCCACGAGCTCGTAGTTGTAGGCGGCATCCACGTGCCCGGGCACGCGTTCGAGCACCTGCGCGTACGCCTCCAGCACCTTCGCCATCCCGCCCGATTCGCGATCCGCCTCCGCGGCTGCCCTGTACGCCGCGTTCGCGGCCGCCAGCATCAGATCCGGATCGGGCGTGTCGGTCTGCGCCCCGTCGGGCGAGGGGAGCGGGAGCGAGGCGTAGTCCGACAGCCAATAGGTGGCCACCGCGCGGCGCGCACGCGCCTCCTCCAGCCGCCCGGCTCCGTACACCGGCAGGTACACCGCCACGCCGGCCGCCTCCTCCAACCGGTCATACGCGTCCACCGCCTCGGCGAACGACATCGAGGCCATGTGCCGGAGCGCCTGCGCCGACTGCTGCTCGAGCCGCCCCGCGGCGAGACACAGGATGCCGGTCCCGAACAGGACCGGCGCCAGCACCGCCCGCGCCACCACCGTCGTCATCACGCTCTCCTTCTCATCCCGCGTCCCGGTCAGGGAAACGTCCGGAACAGCGGCAGCCCGACTTTCATGATCAGGGCCAGGCTCCAGAATCCGGTCGCGAACAAGGCGAACGGCGCGAAGGCCGGGCTCCGGGTCGTGTACTGCCGCATCGACACCGTCCCTTCCGCCATCTCGTCGATCTCCCGGATCGCGCGCAGCATCGTCGCCTCGTCGGACACCGCGTAGAACCGCCCTCCGGTGCTCTCGACGGCGGGTTGCCAGATGCGATCCGGAATCGCATCGCCGAACGGCTTGTCGAAGTTCGTGCGGATGAAATACACGGGCACCTTCGCCTCGATCGCGCCGGCGAGCACCTCGCGCACCGGTCGCCCGCCGACGGTGACCTGCGAGTCCTGCCCGTCGCTGAAGATCACCATCAGGTTGCCGGAAGCGTCGAGGAAGTTGAACGCCCTGAACAGGTTCACGCTCTGCTCGATGGCCTGCCCGATCGTCGTGCCCTGATCGGGGAACCGCATGAACTCGGTCCAGTCGCCGATCAGCGACAGGCTCAGCAGCACGTTGTCGTAGTCGTTGGTGAACGGCGTCACCACGTAGGCCTCGTCGCCGAACTCGATCAACGCCACGACGTCGCGGTACTCGGCGCGCATGCGCAGCTCCAGGAACCGCTCGGCGGCCGCCACGGTCGTGAAGAAGGTCGCCTCCTTCGGCGCCTTCGCGTTGAGCTGGCCGGCGCGGAACGTGGACATCATGCTCGACGAGGCATCGATCAGGAGCGCAATGCGGCGCCCGGGATACGACACCTCGGTGTGCCCCAGGGGCAGGAACGGGTCGGCTATCGCCAGCGCGAAGCAGGGAACGCCCGCGACGAACGCCGCGGCGGGCGCGTGCCGAAGCCACGACAGCCAGGATCGCCGGACGTCGAGCATCGCCGGCAGGACGAGGCGACCGCTGTGGCGTCGCCCGTGACCGATCGCCCGGACGGCGAGCAGCACCAGGGCGATGCCGCCGAGCGCGAGGAGCAGCGCCAGCGGGGCGCTCGGGCGGCCGGACACCAGGTCGGCCACGCGCAGGCTGTCCCACCCGGCGAGCGTCGTGCGAACCGACTCCAGCAGGGCAGCCGGCGGCGTGATCATCGCGCCAGCCCGGCCGGGGAATCGACACGTCCCGCGGCGCCGGAGTCGGC
>VFZH01000003.1 GCA_016871255.1 Acidimicrobiia bacterium
GGGTTGCGCTCATGGAGGCTGCAATCGCGCAGGCCCGGCGTGCGTTCGATGCGGGCGAGGTGCCGATCGGGGCGGTGCTGGTGGTCGAGGACCGTATCGTGGCGGAGGGCTTCAATCAGCCGATTCGTGGCGTCGATCCGACCGCTCACGCCGAGGTCGTGGCCCTTCGGGAAGGCGCCCGTCGTCTCGGGAACTACCGCCTGACCGGATCGACGCTGTACGTCACGGTCGAGCCGTGCCTGATGTGTGTGGGCGCGCTGATCCACGCGCGCGTGGCGGAGGTGGTGTACGGCACGGCCGAGCCCAGGACGGGCGCGCTGGTGTCCTGCGTGCGCGCGCTCGACAGCCCGGGGCTGAACCACCGGTTTGCGGTGACAGGGGGGGTATGCGAAGACAGCTGCCGGGCGCTCCTGCAGCAGTTCTTCCGCGACCGGCGGGTATAATCAGACCACTGCGGAGAGGTACCGAAGTGGTCGTAACGGGGGCGCCTCGAAAGCGTCTTGTCGGGTAACCGGCACGGGGGTTCGAATCCCTCCCTCTCCGCCAACCTTCGCTCACGCCTGCCGTCATGCGCGTGCGCTGCGGCTGGCGGGCCACGCGAAGGCGGGCGTCCCTACTTCAGGCGAACGGACATCAGGCCGGTGAGCGCACGGTTGCGCGTCGGCACGTCGCCCGGCAGCAGGACGCGCCTGGTGAACCGCATCCCGCTCTCCCATCGCCCTTCGAACGAGTACCGCTCGCCTCTGCGTCCGATGCCGACCACGAAGGTGAGGTCGGTCTGCAGATCGTCGGTGATGTCGACACCGCCCAGCCTCCCGCGAATCGGGAAGTGGAACGCCGGGCCTTCGACCAGATAGATATCGCCGAACAGGCGGACGCGGGCCAGCACGGGCACGCTCAGGTAGTGCAGCGTCACGTCACCCGTGCGGACCGGGACACCGGCGGGAGCGCTGAGGCTGCTGCGGCGGAGCGTGTACCGGGCTTCGCCCTGGATGCCGATCGTGCTGATGATCGGAACGACGCCGAACACGCCGCCCGTCACGCCCGGGCCAAGGCTGCGGGCGATGCTTTCCGGTACGGTCAGGTAGGTCGGCCCGGCGCCGGCCTGCACCCCGAGCATCGCGTCCTGGGCCCGGCCGGGTGCGGCGGCGAGCAGGGTGAACACGCCGGCGAGGACAGCCAGCCGGGTGCGCTGACCGGCCATCGCCGCCCTGAATCCACCATCGAGGCACACGGGAACGACAGTATATGCGGCGATTGCGCTGGAAGACCGGGAAATGTCGCGGTCCGGGCGCGGTTGGCCGGGCGGCAGCGGCGACAACACCGGGCCACGCCGGGGCCGGCGGCTCAGCGACGTTCGATCGTGACGCGCGTGATCGTGACAGGCTCGACCGGCCGGCTGCGGGCGTCGGTCGGCACCCGGCCAATGCGCTGCACGACGTCGAGCCCCTCCACGACCTCGCCGAACACCGAATGCCGATCGTCGAGGTGGGGTGTCGGCGCCAGCGTGATGAAGAACTGCCCGCCGTTGGTGTCGGGGCCGCGATTCGCCATCGACAGGATGCCGGCCTTGTCGTGCCGCAACGCCGGATCGAACTCGTCCGCGAACGTGTACCCCGGTCCGCCGATGCCCTGACCCAGCGGATCGCCACCCTGGATCATGAACCCGTCGATCACGCGGTGGAAGATCACGCCGTCGTAGTAGGGCTGCCGGGTGCGGGCGCTGGTTCTCGGATCGGTCCACTCTTTCGAGCCTTCGGCCAGCCCCACGAAGTTCGCGACGGTCTTCGGGGCCTGCTGGTCGAAGAGCTTGATGGTGAAACTTCCTGCAGACGTATCGAAACGGGCATGGATGCCGGTGGCCACGGACTGGACTCCTGACGCGGATGACACAGGGATGACCCGGAGCGGGTATCGCCAATGAGGATACTCGAACCCGTTAGAATTCCCCCATTGTGAGGCATGCCCGTGCTGACGAGTCGGCGCTCGAGGCGGTCGCCGCCGGCGTCGGCGACGATCCCTTCTCGGTGCTCGGTCCGCACGCGTCTCCCGAGGCCGGCGAGGGGGCCGTGGTCGTCCGGACGATCCAGCCCTCGATCGAGCGTGTCGACCTGATCGCGCCCGACGGCTCGATCGTGCCGATGACCCGCCGGCACCCGGACGGGCTCTTCGAAGCCACCCTGTCCTCCGCCGGCCGCGCCCCTCGTGATCTGGCGTATCGCTTCCGGCTGTTCACCGCCGCCGGCGGCGTGCGCGAGATCGACGATCCGTACCGGTTCGGCCGCCTCGTGGGCGACTACGACCTGCACCTGTTCGCCGAAGGCACGCACGAGCGCGCCTGGGACGTGCTCGGCGCGCACCGGTGCGTCGTTGGCGCCACCGACGGTGTGCACTTCGCCGTCTGGGCGCCCAATGCCCACCGCGTCAGCGTCCTCGGCGACTTCAATCGATGGGACGGCCGCACGCATCCGATGCGCCGCCTCGTGCCCAGCGGCGTGTGGGAGATCTTCGTGCCGGACCTGGCCGACGGCGAACGGTACAAGTTCGAGATCCGGACGCCGGCCGGGCACCTGCTGCAGAAGGCCGATCCCTACGCGCTCCGCTTCGAGGTGCCGCCGGGCACGGCGTCCGTCGTGTGGACCGAGGGGGGCTACCGGTGGCGGGATGCGGACTGGATGCGTGACCGTCCGTCCCTCCAGGGCTGGCGCGACCGGCCGATGTCGATCTACGAGCTGCACGCCGGGTCGTGGCGGCGGGTGCCGGAGGACGGGGGCCGTCCGCTGTCGTACCGGGAGCTGGCCGAGACGCTCGTTCCGTACCTGCGCAGCATGGGCTACACGCACGTCGAGCTCATGCCGGTGATGGAGCACCCCTTTTCGGGATCGTGGGGCTACCAGGTCGTCGGGTTCTTCGCGCCCACGAGCCGCCACGGCTCGCCGGACGACTTCCGCTTCTTCGTGGACGAGTGTCACAGGAACGGCATCGGCGTGATCCTCGACTGGGTTCCCGGGCACTTCCCCCGGGACGCGCACGGGCTGGCGAGGTTCGACGGCACCGCCCTGTACGAACACGACGATCCACGCCAGGGCGAACACCGTGACTGGGGGACGCTGATCTTCAACTACGGCCGCAACGAGGTCCGCACCTTCCTCGTGAGCAGCGCCATGTTCTGGCTCGACTCGTGTCACATCGACGGCCTGCGCGTGGATGCGGTGGCGTCGATGCTGTACCTGGACTACTCGCGGAAAGACGGCGAGTGGGTCCCGAACCGCTTCGGTGGCCGCGAGAATCTCGAGGCGGTGGAGTTCCTGAAGCAGTTGAACACGGTCACGCACGGCCGCGCACCCGGGTCGGTCACGATTGCGGAGGAGTCGACCGCGTGGCCCGCCGTCAGCCGGCCCGTGCACCTGGGCGGCCTCGGCTTCAGCTACAAGTGGAACATGGGCTGGATGCACGACATGCTCCGCTACATGGGCCGTGACCCGGTCTACCGGCGGTGGGAACACGACCAGATCACCTTCTCGATGCTCTACGCCTTCACCGAGAGCTTCGTGCTCCCGTTCTCGCACGACGAAGTCGTGCACGGCAAGGGGTCGATGCTCGACAAGATGCCCGGAGACGTGTGGCAGAAGCTCGCGTCGCTCCGGGCGCTGTACGGCTACATGTACGCGCACCCGGGCAAGAAGCTGCTCTTCATGGGCGGCGAGATCGGGCAGTGGCGCGAGTGGAACCAGGACGAGAGCCTCGACTGGCACCTGCTCGAGGACGAGCGGCACCGGGGGCTGCAGCAGTGGGTGCGCGACCTCAACCACGTCTACCGGCGCGAGCCGGCGCTGCACCAGGTGGATTTCGACGGATCCGGGTTCGCGTGGATCGACTGCCAGGATCACGAGAACAGCGTCGTGTCCCTGCTCCGCCGGGCGGCGAACCCGGACGACTTCGCCGTGGCGCTGGTGAACTTCACGCCCGTCCCGCGCGACGCGTACCGCGTCGGTGTCCCCGGCGCCGGCTGGTACGAGGAGGTGCTCAACAGCGACGCCGCCATCTACGGTGGCGGTAATGTCGGCAACGGCGGTGGTGTGCATGCCGAGCCGATTTCCGCGCACGGGTACCCGGCGTCGCTGTCGCTCGCCGTGCCGCCGCTGGGGTTCCTGCTCCTGAAACGGCGACAGGTCTAGCGGCCCTCGCCGAGGCGCGGAACGCGCGGAGGCGGGCCGCAGGCCCGGCCGAGGGCGTGGAGCGCAACGGCCACCGCCGACGCGACGTTGATCGAGTCGGTGCCCGCCGCCACCGGGATGCGCACACGCAGGTCCGCGGTCTCGAGCGCGTCGCCGGACAGCCCGTCGCCTTCGTGGCCCAGCAGCAGCGCCACGCGCCGGTCCCGGAGCGCGGGTACGGCCGCGTCCAGGGACGTGTCCCCGGACGGCGTGAGCGCGACGACCGCCACGCCCTGCTCGCGAAGCCTGACCAGATCGCCGGGCCAGTCGTCCGGTGATGCGTACGGCACCTCCAGCGTGGCGCCCATCGACGTGCGGATCGCCTTGCGATACAGCGGATCGACGGTGCCCGGTCCGACGAGCACGCCGTCTGCGCCCAGCGCTGCCGCGTTGCGGAAGATGCCGCCGACGTTGTCGGCGTTGCCGATCCGCTCGAGGACCAGCAGCGTGCGCGCCTGCTGCGCCAGGACGGTGCCGCGCTGCGGCGTCCGACGGCGGCCGACACCCAGACAGCCGCGGTGCACGTTGAAGCCGGCAACCAGGCTGATGGCCGCCGCTGGAGCGATGTACACGGGCAGTGACGGGTGCGTTGCCAGCGTGTCCGCCAGCGCCTCCGCCGCCGCGGGCGACAGCAGCAGCGACTCTGCCGCAAAGCGGGACGCGAGCAGGCGGGTCACCACGAGGCGCCCCTCGGCGATGAACACGCCCCGCGTCGCCAGCAGCTCCGGGTCCGGAACGTTGCGGTAGAGGTCGAGCCGGGGGTCGTCGATGGTCGGGATCGGGACGTGTGGCATCCCGCGTCAGGCGGCGCCCTCGCGCACGGTGCGCGCGCCGAACAGGCCGAACACCCGTTCCCGCAGGTCGCGGAGATCCACCAGACCGCGGACGGCTTCCGACGCGAGCGCCAGCAGCACGAAGCAGACGGCCATCTCGATCAGCGTGCGCGGCAGGTGCGCGGGGACGAGGGGGAGGAGCAGCCGTTCGAGGCCGTAGTAGAGCGGCATGTGCCCCACGAACACGACCACGGTGTTGCGGGCGAACATCCGCACCCACCAGTCCGCCGGCAGGCGCCCGAGCAGCACGAGCGCGCTCAGCGTGAAGAAGAGATACCCGCTGGTGACCAGGAGGGAGGCGAACTGCCGGGCGGCCGCCCCCGGCACATCGAGCGTCATGAACGGAAACGTGGCGGTCCACTCGATCCGGCCCGCCAGCAGCGGCCATCCGACGACGAACAGCACCGCAGGCACCATGCCGCGGGTCGGCAGGCTCGTCGCCCGTGCGCCGAACCAGAGCCCGACGAGCAGCACGGTCCACCAGTTGACGAACAGCATGTAGGCGACGTACGGGCCTGCGTACTGCATGAGCTGGGCGCGGATGCCGATCTCGGCGAGCGCGCCGCAGCCGATCTGCAGCGGCGTGAGTGTGCGCCCCCGCAGGAGCAGGGCCCACACCAGCAGCAGGTGCAGGTACGTGCCGATGTACCAGGTGGTCGGATTGACGGGAAACGCATCCTGGAACACGTGCAGGCCGCCGGCCAGGGGAAGCACGTTGCTCAGGAACGCGTCGCCCCAGACGAGCAGGCCGACCACGCTGGTGCCGAGGGCGAACACCGCGCCGACGACCAGCGGCTCGAACGCGCGGTTGAACACCACCTGCCACCGCGGGCGCGTCTCCCGGGCCAGCGTGAAGCCGGTCAGGAACACGAAGAAGGCGACGCCGAGCTGCTTCGGGTAGAAGGGCGGCGAGAGCGCCGCATTGGCGGGCGCGTTGACATGACCCCACACGATCAGGGCCATGCCCGCGGCTTTCATCCAGTCAACGAAGGGCAGGTACGCCGGGCTCACTCGGTCGGCTCCCAGGGGCCTCACCCGCCACGCGCCGCACGAATCGGGCGGGATTGCCCGCCACCATGATCCCGTCTGGCACCGCCGCCGAGACGACGGCGCCGGCGGCGACCATGCAGCCCGAGCCCACGTCGGCCATCACGATGGCGCCCTCGCCGACCCAGGTGTGTCTCCCGACCGTGACGCGCACCAGCGTCTCCCGGTCGGTCGGCGTCCACCGGCCGTCGGGGGTCCAGGTGTGCTGGCGCGCGCCGCTCAGCAGGCTGGCGCGGCTGCCGATCATCGAGTGCTCCTGGACCCATGCCCAGCCGATGAGCGCGTACGCCCCGACGTGGACGCCCCGGTCGAGCTTGGCCGCGCGCCGGGTGATGATCCCGCCGAAGTCGATCGTGACGTCCTCGGCGCAGGAGGTGAGCGTCCAGCGGTAGAAGGCGCGGCGCAGGAACTGTCCCGGCAGCCCGGGCAGGCCGGCCATGACGTGCGTCCAGAACCCGAACACCGCCTCGGAATCGGCCACCGCCTGGCCGACCCAGCAGGTGAAGGCCGGGAGGGCGGCGAGCACGAGGCACAGCAGGTTCAGCACGCGTTTAAGGGGAGACCGCACGGCTCACGCCCCGCGTCCCGCAGAGGACTCCCGCAGGAGGCCATCGATGTACTCGACGAGCGAGGAGACCGTTCGGAAGGGGCTGCGCGATTGCGACAGCGCACGGTCGTCGCTGAGGATCACCGGGTGCCCAGCCTCATCCAGCGCTTCTTCGACGTCGATCAGCAGCGAGACGAGGCCCAGCGAATCGAGCGGGCTGGGTGGGCCGAAGAGCGGGGCTTCCTGGGACACCGCGAGGCGCATCGCCTCCGTGCGCATCTGGTTCGTCCGCTCCATGGCCTGGAGCACCACGGCAAGAATGGCCGCGCGATCCACGATCGGGGAGTTTACTCCGGCTCACGGCCAGGCAGCTGCAGCGACCGGCTCCGGCAGGCCGAGGGCTTCGGGGCGCGAGTCCCTGCGGGGGCCGGCGTCAGCCGGCCCGTTGCTCAGATCATCACCGACACAACCGACCACACGATGGCCAGCACCGAGGCGGCGAGACAGCCGAGGCCGATCACGATGTGGTCGATACGCTCGGGTTTCATCGGGTCCATGAGCTGAGAGGCCAGGTACCCGCCGCCGAAGCCCCCCAGGTGGGCGTAGTTGTCGACGCCGGGCATGATGACGCCGAACAGGCCCATGAACAGGGCGTAGCTGAGCGCCTGCCCGCGCACGATCTGGCTGCCCGTGCGTCTCCCGTAGTAGACGAGGGCGCCGAGCAGGCCGAAGACCGATGCGGAAGCGCCGACGGTGAACTGGCTGCCGTGGAGGAACAGGAGATTCGGCAGGTAGGCGCCGGCGAAGGAGCTGAGCGCGAACCCCGCCGCACCGGACACGACGTAGATGATCATCAGCCGTCCGGGGCCGTACATCTCGGCCGTCGGCGGGGCGAGCTGGCGGATCCACATCAGGTTGAACAGGATGTGCAGCCCGCCACCGTGCAGCCACGAGGCGCTCAGCAGCGTCCACCAGCGGTCGAGCGCGAACACCGGGATGGCCCCGCTGGCCCCGAAGGTGAGCAGCGCCGCGCTGCTCGGCGAGAACATCGAGAAGAGTCCGCCCATGCCGACGGCGCCGCGCGAGAACACGAGCGTCAGTGCGAACACGATGACGCAGGTGCCGATCACGAAGGGCACGAAGCCGAGGTCCTGACCGAGCGCGCGCAGTGCCGGCGCGAAGCCCCACAGCCCCGGGTTGCGGCGCCCGCAGTTGTAGCAGGCCGCGTCGCCGACGCCGACGAGCACGCCGCACGACGTGCAGATGACAGAGCCGCTGCGTTGTCGTCTCAGCACGGCAGGTTCATGGCAGTAGCGGTTTCAAGTCCCAAAGTGCGCCAGAGCCGTCCCAACGCAATCGCCAGTCGCCAATGCAATCCTCAATCCCCAATCGCCAATGCAATCCCCAATCCCCAATCATCAATGCAATCCCCAATCACCAATCCTCAATCATCAATCGATCCAGTCCGTCACACATCCCTCCGACGCGCTCCGCACCAGCCGGCGGTATTTCGCGAGCACGCCGCTCGTGACCTTGGGCGGCGGCGCGGTCCAGGCGGCGCGGCGGCGGGCCAGCTCGTCGGCCGGCACCACGAGGTCGATCGTTCGCGTGCGGGCGTCGATGACGATCCGGTCGCCGTTTTCGACCAGCGCAACGGGCCCGCCGAGCTGTGCCTCGGGCGTGATGTGACCCACGATGAAGCCGTGTGAGCCGCCGGAGAACCGCCCGTCGGTGATGAGCGCGACCGACGCGCCGAGGCCGGCGCCCATGATCGCGGACGTCGGCGTGAGCATCTCCGGCATGCCGGGCCCGCCCTGCGGACCTTCGTAGCGGATCACGACGACCGACCCCGCCCGGATGTCGCCGCGCTCCAGCCCGCCGAGCACGTCTTCCTCCGCGTCGTACACCACGGCGATCCCTTCGAACCGCTCGCCTTCCTTCCCGGTGATCTTCGCCACCGCCCCCTCGGGGGCCAGGCTGCCATAGAGGATCTGGATGTGCCCCGTCGCCTTGATCGGCGTCTCGATCGGATGGACGATCGGCTGGCCCTCAGTGAGTCCCGGCGCGTCCGCCAGGTTCTCGGCGACCGTCCGCCCCGTGCAGGTGAGGCAGCTGCCGTCGAGCAGGCCGTGCGCGAGCAGGTACTTCATCACGGCCGGCGTGCCGCCGACGCGGTGCAGGTCCTCTTCGACGTAGCGGCCGCTCGGTTTCAGGTCCGCCAGGAACGGCACCCGGTCGCTCACCGCCTGGAAGTCGTCGAGTCCCAGCCTGACGCCGGCGGCGCGCGCCATCGCGATCAGGTGCAGCACGGCGTTGGTGGACCCGCCGAGGGCCATCACCACGACCATGGCGTTTTCGAACGCGGCGCGCGTCATGATGTCGCGCGGCTTGAGGTCGCGCTCCAGCAGCAGCCGCACGGCGGCCGGCGCGCGTCGGCACTCGTCGAGTTTGGCGGGATCCTCGGCCGGCGTGGACGAACTGCCCGGCAGCGACATGCCCAGCGCCTCGATGGCCGACGCCATCGTGTTCGCCGTGTACATGCCGCCGCAGGCGCCGGCGCCCGGGCACGCGTGGCGGACGATCTCCTGGCGCTCGGGTTCGGTGATCCGCCCGGCGAGGAACTCGCCGTACGACTGGAACGCCGACACGATGTCCACCGGCCGGTCGTTGGCCACGCCCGCGCGGATCGTGCCCCCGTAGACCATCAGGGCCGGGCGGTTGAGCCGCGCCATCGCGATGAGCGACCCGGGCATGTTCTTGTCGCAGCCCGGGATGGCGACCAGCGCGTCGTACCACTGCGCGCCCATGACGGTCTCGATCGAGTCGGCGATCAGGTCACGCGAGGGGAGCGAGTAGCACATCCCCTCGGTGCCCATCGACAGCCCGTCGCTCACGCCGATCGTGTTGAAGCGGAGCCCGACGAGGCCGGCCTGCGGCGTCGCGTCGCGCACGGCGGCGGCCAGCCGGTCGAGGTGCATGTTGCAGGTGTTGCCCTCGTACCACATGCTGCAGATGCCGACCTGCGGCTTCGCGAGGTCGGCATCCGTGAGCCCCACGCCGTAGAGCATCGCCTGCGAGGCGCCCTGGCTGCGGGGCTCGGTGACACGGCGGCTGTAGCGGTTCATGTCTCCTGGACGTCGGGCGTCGGCCGGCGCGGCGAGCCCATCGGATAGCAGCCGAGCACCTTCAGCGAGATCACGTGGGCGGTCAGCTCCTTGAGCGCGGCTTCCACGTCGGGCGACTTCAGGTTGCCCTCGAAGTCCACGTAGAAGACGTACTCCCAGGGAGCGCCCGGCCGCGGGCGGGACTCGAGCTTGGTGAGGTTCAGGTCGCGCGTGGCCAGCACGTTCAGACAGGCGACGAGCGCACCCTTTTCGTGGCGCGTCACGAAGATCAGCGACGTCTTGCACGCGATGCGCGTGTCACACGGCAGGTGGCGCGGGCCCACGACCACGAAGCGGGTGAAGTTCTCCTTCTGGTCGTTGATGTCGCGCGCCAGGACCTTCAGGCCCCAGATTCGCGCCGCATCGGCGCTGCCGATCGCCGCCTGGGTGATGTCCTGGTCGTCGCGCACCTTGCGCGCCGCGAGCGCCGTGTTGGCGAACGCCTCGAGCTGCGCCTGGCGCAGTGTGGACAGGAACTGCGAGCACTGCGCGATCGCCTGGGGGTGCGACAGCACCCGGCGGATCCGCTCGATCGGCACCTCGTCCACCGCCATCAGGCAGTTGTCCACCGGCTGAATCTCCTCGCCCACCAGCGCCAGGTCCATCTGGGCGAGCAGATCGTAGTTCTCGTTGATCGACCCGGCCGTCGAGTTCTCGATCGGCAGCAGGCCGAAATGCGCCGCCCCCGTCTTGACCGCGGTCATCGTCTCGCGGAAGGAGTCGAACGGCCGGAACTCCACGCCGCTCCGCGCGCTGAAGTGCCGCTCCGCCGCCAGGTGGCCCCAGGCGCCGGGCGCGCCGGAGTAGGCGACGACGATCGGCTGGTCAGGCCCGCGCTCACGCGCGAGCAGGTGATCCTGCTGGCGCCGCAGCGAGTAGTCGAGGATCTCGCGGAACAGCCGCGTGACGAAGTGCGGGTCGAGCCGGAGCTCGCGCGCCTGCGCCGAAAGCCGCTCCAGCAGGAGCCGCTCGCGTTCCTCGTCGCGGATCTGGTCGGTGCGCTGCTCCTTGAACGCGGCGATGACGCCGATGACGCGAAGCCGGTCGGCGAGCGCCTGGACGATGCGGGCGTCGATGGCGTCCAGTTCGCCGCGGAGGCGCTTCAGCTGCTGGTCCTGGTCGGCGGAATAAGACATTGGTGATTGAGGATTGCTGATTGGTGATTGCAGTGACGGATTGACGATTTAGGAATTTGGTCCTTGGGATTTCGCTTGGGCTTTGGGTTTCGGGATTTGGGATTTTCTGCAGCCTACCCTAGCTCTGTTCGTCCGGCTTGACCGTCACCGGGTCGAGGAACGGCATCATGCCGCGCAGCTTCGCACCGACCTCCTCGAGCGGCTGCTGCTGTTCGGCGAGGCGCTGCGCCGTGAACCAGGGACGTCCCTTGCGGTTCTCCTCGATCCACATCGCCGCGTAGCGGCCCGAGCGGATGTCGTCGAGCATCCGCTGCATTTCCTTCCGCGTCTCGTCGGTGATGATGCGGGGGCCGCCCGTGTAGTCGCCGTGCTCCGCGGTGTCGCTCACCGAGTAGCGCATGTAGTTGAGCCCGCCGCGGTACATCAGGTCCACGATCAGCTTGAGCTCGTGCATGCACTCGAAGTACGCGATCTCCGGCTGGTAGCCGGCGTTCACGAGCGTCTGGAACCCGGCCTTCACCAGGGCGCTGACGCCCCCGCAGAGGACCGCCTGTTCGCCGAAGAGGTCGGTTTCGGTCTCCTCCGCGAACGTCGTTTCGATGACGCCGGCGCGCGTGGCGCCGATGCCCCACGCGTACGAGAGCGCCAGCGTCCGGGCGTGGCCGGTCGCGTCCTGATGGATGGCCAGCAGTGCGGGAATCCCGCCGCCCTCCTTGAACACCTCGCGGACCCGGTGGCCGGGCCCCTTCGGCGCCACCATCGTCACGTCCACGTCCGCCGGGGGCACGATGCAGTTGAACCGGATGTTGAAGCCGTGCGCGAACATCAGCATCCTGCCCGCCGAGAGGTGCGGCCTGACATGCGCTTCGTACACCTCCTGCTGCCGGACGTCCGGGATGAGCAGCATCAGCACGTCGGCCCACGCCGCCACCTCGGCGATCGACTGCACCGTGAGGCCGGCGGCTTCCGCCCTGGCGCGGGACCGGCTCGTGCCCGGCAGCCCGACGCGGACGTCGACGCCGCTGTCCTTGAGGTTCAGCGCGTGCGCGTGCCCCTGCGATCCGTATCCGATGACGCCGACCTTCCTCGCGCGTATCAGCGCGGGGTCTGCGTCATCATCGTGAAACATGCGTGCCATCGCCCCTCGTTTCTTTCGGGATGCGGGACCCGGGATTCGGGATTCCGCGTCCGCGCGCCCCGCTCGCCCTACCCGTCGCGCTTGAGCGTCTCGTCTCCCCGGCCGAGCGCGATGCCGCCGCTGCGGACCATCTCGATCACGCCCAGATCCTCCAGCTCGCGGATCGCGGTGTCGATCTGCTCCGGAGCGCCCGTGAGCTCGATGCTGAGCGTCCGGTCGCCCACGTCCACGATGCGTCCGCGGCCGTCCGCGACCATCCGCTGGATCACGGCCCGGTTGGCGGCGGTGCTGGCCATCTTGACCAGCGCCATGTCGCGCGCCACGGACGTCCGGTCGCCGAGGTCCTCGACCTGCAGCACGTTCACGAGCTTGCTCAGGCTCGCGATCACGCGATCGACCGCCCGTTTCTCGCTGTCCACCACCACGGTGATGCACGACATGCCGGGCGCGGTGCGGCCGGCGCTGACCGACACGATGTTGAACGAGCGCCGCCGGAACTGCGACGCCACGCGTTCGAGCACGCCGGGTTTGTCTTCCACCAGGGCGACAACGGTGAGGTGCATGGTCCGGACAGGGCGGCCGCCGGGCAGCCGGAACCTACAGTGTAGGTGATATCGTCGCTCGCGGGCATGCCGCATGCCCTGCTTGGACGGACCTATGCCATCGCACCCGATCATCGTGGGCATCACCGGCGCCACCGGCGTGATCTACGGCGTGCGCCTGCTCCAGCGGCTCCGCGACTCCGGGGTCGAAACGCACCTGGTGATCAGCCGATGGGGCAGCCGGACCCTGGCCCACGAAACGAGCCACTCGCGTGAAGAGGTCGAAGCCCTGGCGTCGGTCTCCTACGCGCCGGGTGACATGGGCGCCGCCATCTCGAGCGGGTCGTTCAGGACGGCGGGCATGGCGATTGCGCCCTGCAGCGCGAAATCGCTCGCGGCGATCGCGCACGGGTACGGCGATGGCCTGATTCACCGGGCGGCTGACGTGACGTTGAAGGAGCGTCGGCCTCTGGTCGTGCTGCTGCGGGAGACGCCGCTCAGCGTCATCCATCTCGAGAACGCCCTGAAGCTGGCGCGGGCGGGGGCGGTGATCCTGCCGCCGCTGCCGGCGTTCTACCTGGCGCCCGCCACGCTGGACGATGCGATCGACCACACCGTGACGCGCGTGCTCGACCAGTTCGGCCTCGACGCGCCGGGCTCGCCGCGCTGGACCGGGGCGTGAGGGCTGACCAGCCTGCACCGACAGCGTGACACCAGGACTTCGGGATTCGGGCCCCGGGATTCGGGCCTTGGGACTTGGCGTGGGATCTGGATCCCGGGCTGCGGGATTGCTCAGGAGTCTCCGTCTCTCCGCAGTCTCTCCACTTCCCTTTCCGCGTCGCTGACCGCCTGCGCCGCATCTTCCGCTTCGCGCGCCCGCTGGCGCGCGTCGCCCGTGGCCTCGTCGGCCTGCTGCGCGGCGCGCTCGAACCGCTCTTCGGCCACGACCCTGGCCCGCGAGGTGCTGGCGCGCTTCTGCTCCGCTCTCCGGGCCTTCGCTGCGGCGGCCTTGAGGCGGGCGCCGGCCTCCATGGCGCGCGTCCGCGCTTCCTGCAGCGCCTGCTCGGCGGCGGCGATGGCGCGTTCGGCCCGGGCGCGTGCCTCCCGCCGGATGGCGGCGGTGTCAGCCGGCCCGGACGGTTCTGCCCGCGTGGAGGTGGTCGTGCGTGCTCCGCGAGCGCGGCCGAACGCGATGACCTTCGAGTCGTCGGATGGTTCTGCCGGGACGCCGGCCTGACGGGGCACGAGCGCTGCGAGCGCATCGAATCCCGGCGGCTCGAGGTCGTCGAGCAGCCGGCCGACGCGCGGGGCGTCCGCCGCCCCCTGGCGGGTGGCCAGCGCTTCCAGCGAGGTGGCGATGCGGCGCTGGATCTGCGCGGACGGGTCGTGACCGCCGGCGCGCAGCAGATCGGCCGCCAGCGTGGTCGCCGTGGCGAGCGCGCCCTGCCAGGCTTCGAGTGCCTCGCGCAGGCCAGCCGGCTTGCCTGCAAGCTGCGCGCGCTGAGCCTGCCGGAAACGGTCTCCCGCCTGGAGCAGCGCGTCCATCTCGTCGCGACGGATCCAGTACACCTGGTTGATCGCCCACGCCGGGATCGACGGCTTCGACAGCGCCTTCACCTGGAGGGCGACGTCCGCGTCGCCCCGCTTCTTCAGCGTCAGGGCGAGTGCGTTGCGGGCGGCGGTGAACTCGGCCAGCGGCAGCTGAAACAGCCTGTCGATGTCATCGGCTGCGGAAACCGGCCGTCGAGGCATGTGACCTAGTCTGTCATAGCCTCCTCGTACGCTCCGGAGTGAGAGCAGGGGACCGGGCGGTCCCCGCGAAGTCGAAGGAAGGTCCCATGCTTGCCGTTGAACAACTCGATCTCTACGACAGGGGAACAGCCCCGGCTCTGCCGCCGGCCCCGCAGGCGGCGCGGGTCTGCGCCGGCTGCCGGCTGGCCGAGGCGCGGTACGGGTTCCGCGAGGGCGGTCGTCACAACCGCCCCCGGACGCTGTGCTTCGCGTGCTTCCGGATGGAGCTGACGCGGCGCCAGCGAGCCGCCGAGCGGATGGCCCGCGGCTGGAATGCCCGCCAGACCGCGCTGCCGCTGGACCGGATCCTGGCGGACACGGCGCGGCGGCGCCGCCGCGCGCAGATCGCCGCGCGTCACGCGCTCGCGGAGGGCGAGTAGCGCGAGTACGGACACTCGCAGGGGCCGGTCTTCCTGGCCTGAGCGAAGCCGAAGGCGGCCGGCCCGAATCCGAGCGCGCTCGGAGGTTGCCGGCCGGATTACCCCCGGCTCATCTCCTCGATCCGCTTCCACTGCGCGTCGGTCACCGGCATGACGGACAGCCGCGGCATGCGCACCAGCGCGAAGTCGGCGAAGAACGGGTCCGCCTTGATGGCGGCGAGCGTCACGGGGCTGGCCAGCTTCTCCAGCGGCACGAGATCGACCGCCGCCAGCTTGCCGCTCCGATCCTTCGGATCGTCGTACGCGTTCCCGTCCGCGCGCGCGATCCCCACCACCGCTTTTTCCTTGCCGGTGTGGTAGTAGAAGAGGCGATCGCCCTTGCGGATGGCGCGCAGGTGCTTCTGCGCGAGCGGGTTCTTCACGCCGGACCACTCCGTGCGTCCGTCGCCGACGAACGCGTCGAACGAGTAGTGCTCCGGTTCTTCCTTCACCAGCCACCGAGCCATGGGCCGGATTATACGGAAGCTGCCGGATCGGATCCCGCCTCGGCCGCGGGTGCTCTTCGTGGGTATCAATCCGGGACTGCGGTCGGCGGAGACCGGCCACCACTTCGCAGGTCCGTCGAACCGGTTCTGGCGGCTCCTCCATGAGTCGCGGCTCGTGCCCGTCGGTCTGGCGCCGGAAGACGACGTGCGGCTGCCGGAGTGGGGCTACGGGATCACGAATCTCGTGGCGAAGCCGACGGCGGGTCTCGACGACCTGACGGCGGTGGACCTGAGGCGCGGCGCCCGGCGTCTCGAAGCGAAGATCGCGGCGGTGCAGCCGCGTGTCGTGGCGCTCGTGGGTGTGACCGTGTATCGCGCGCTGTTTCCGGAGCGGAAGGGCGCGGTGCCGCCGGGCCGTCACGCCGAGGTGATCGCGGATGCGCCGGTGTTCGTGCTTCCGAACCCGAGCGGCCGCAACGCGGCGTACTCCTACGACGAGATGCTGTCGGCCTTCACCGCCCTCCGGCGGTTCGTATCTCGCGTTGCACCCGCACCAGCACCGCCTCGTCGCTGATCTGCTCGATGAGATCCACCGCGAACCCGCGGGCGGCGACCGTGCGCACGCCGGTCGCAGGGGTCACGATCACGCCGTCCATCGCGGCGCCGTCCCAGGTGGGTGGCGCCGCGCGCAGGTAGTAGTCCAGCCCGAACCGCCACGATCGATCCAGGTCGTGCACGTAGATCGGGTCGCCGTTGGCCACCGCCGCAGCTCGAGCCGCGGCGGTGCGCGGCGTGAGCTGCGCGTCGAGCGCCGGGACGATCCGCAGGTTGATGGCCGCAAACAGCAGGGTCATGGCGATCGACGTGAGCCCCACGGCGATCCAGGTCTGGCCGCGCAGACCGAGCAGCGTGATGCCGATGGCGGCACCGCCCAGTGCGACCGGCCACGTGGTGGACACGCCGAGCGCGGCCAGCGCGCCCCGCGTGTCTTCCGGTGCCGCGTCCGGGAGCGCGGTCCCGGCTGCGGCTGCCAGCATGACGAGCAGCAGGCCGATGGCCGTCGGCGGCAGCGACGGACCGTCGCGGCGCGCCGGCGAGGTGGCAACCGAGCGGGCCATCAGCAGGACCAGCGGCGGGAAGATCGGCAGGATGTAGCCGGGCAGCTTCGACTGCGACGCGCTGAAGAAGACGAACGGCACGATGGCCCAGCACAGGGCCAGCGTCCGCACGGTGGCGCGCGGCCCCCTGATCTCGCGAACGGCGTCGCGGATGGCCGGAGCCAGCAGTGGTGTCCACGGTACGAAACCCAGGATCAGGACGAGGGCGAAGTACCAGACGGGCTGCTCGTGCTGGAAGACCGGTGTCAGGAAGCGCTGCAGGTTGTGTTCGATGACGAACACCTGGAAGAACTCCGGGTTCCGGAGCGCGCAGAGCGCGTACCAGGGCAGCGCCACGGCGAGTGCCGTGGCGATCGCCGCCGGATGTGCGAGGCGGAGGCCCTCGCGCCAGCGACGGGTGACGAGCATCCAGAGCGCGATGCTGCCGCCGGCCAGCAGGACGCCGGCCGGTCCCTTCGCCAGCACCGAGAGCCCGAGGGACGCACCCCAGGCGAGGAGGGCCGCCCATCTCGTGCGTGGTGTGCCCGCCTCTGGCGTCTGCATCAGGACGAACGCCGCCGCGACGAACGCCAGCGTGAGCGTGCCGGTGAACGGCATGTCGGTGCTGGCGCCACGCGAGAAGGCGAGCGCTGCAATCGTCGTGGGCAGGATGAGGAGCACGGCGAACGCCGCCGGTGCGCCGGACGTGCGGGCGGCCAGCAGCGCCACTGCCAGCGTGGCGGCCGTGGCGGCCATGGCCGACGGGAGCCGGGCGGCGGCTTCGGAATCGCCGAAGGCGAGGAAGGACGCTGCCGCGCCCCAGTAGTAGAGCACCGGCTTCTCGAACCACGGTTCACCGTTGAGCCGGGGGGTCACCCAGTCGCCGCTGTCGGCCATCGCGCGGGCCACCGAGGCGTAGCGGGGCTCGTCCGGGCCGATCAGCCCCAGCCGGCTGGCGCCGCTGAAGAACGAGAGCCAGACGACGAGGGCGCAGGCCAGGCCGGCGAGGAAGTGCCAGGTCGGCATCAGGCGGGCGCCGCCGCGCGGCGGAAGGCGGACATGGGCAGCCATTCTGGCACGTGGCGCTACAGATGAGGTTGGGTGTAGTCTCCATGTGGCGGGGCTTGTCCCGCACTGAAAGGACTACTTCGATGAAGCGCCTCATGGCCGCCTGCGCTCTCCTCTTCGTCGCAGCTGCGTCGTCGCCTGCGCTGGCTCAGAGCCGGCTCGATTTCAGGCTCGTGAACCAGACCGGCTTCGTGATCGTGGAGCTGTACGTGTCGCCGACCAACGCAAAGAGCTGGGAGGAGGACATCCTGGGCGAGGACGTGCTCCCGCACAATCGGGCGGTGGACATCCGGTTCTCGCGCAGCGAGAAGTCGTGCACGTGGGACATGAAGATCGTGGACGAGGATGGCGACGAGGTGGAGTGGACGAACCTCGATCTGTGCGAAGCGTCCGAGGTGACGCTTCGGTACGAACGCGGGACGCCGACCGCGCTGATCGACTAGGCCGTCCCGCCCCACCGTTCCCTGGACACCCCCGCGACGGCGATGCCAGCGTCGTCGGCGGTCGGGGGAAGGGTGGCAGGCTTCGGGTGTGCGCATAGTGTGCGTAGCATGACGGCCAAACGGTCTGGAGAGCGCGTCGCATCGGTGCGTGAGTACGTTGCGTCGAAGCCGAAAGAGTGTCGAGCCAGCCTCGAAGCGGTGCGCCGCGCGATTCTCAAGGCGCTCCCGAATGCGCAGGAAGGACTGGCCTACCAGATGCCGGCCTACACGCTGAACGGCGTCGGCGTGCTGTATTTCGCCGGGTGGAAGTCACACTACTCGCTCTATCCCGCAAGCGATGCGTTGGTCGAGGCGTTCGCCAAAGAGCTGGCGCCATACGAACGCAGCAAGGGGACGCTCAAGTTCCCATTGTCCGAGCCCGTGCCCGTCCGCCTGATCGAGCGGATCGCGAAGTTCCGGGCCCGGCAACTCACGACGCGGGACGCGGCTGCGGGCCGGCGCAAAGGCGGACGGGAAGGACAGGTCGATCGGATCCGCCGCATCTGCGGCGCGCTTCCCAGCGCGTTCGAGAAGATGTCGCACGGCGCGCCCTGCTTCTTCGTCGAGCAGGGCAAGGGCTGCTTCGCGATGTTTTCGGAGCACCACCGCGACGATGGCCGGCCGTCGCTTTGGGTGCCGGTGGCGGACGGCGTTCAGCCGCTGATGATCGAAGAATCGCCCGACATCTATTTTTACCCGCGGTATGTCGGCGCCGACGGGTGGGTGGGCATCCTCCTCGATCAGATCGCGGATGACGCGCTCGAGAGCCGCCTGCGCGAGGCGCGGCGGATCATCGCGTCCAGGCGGAAGCCCGCGCGCAAGCTGCGCGGCATGTAGGGTCACCCGAGACTCCGCCGAATCACCGCGCCCGATCGCGTTCCATCCTGGAGCCTGGACTCGGGGTGGTTGTGCTGGTCCCGAGCCAGCCACGACAAGCTGGACCATCGCCGTGACCCTCGGTAGATCTCGCGGAATCGACAGGGTCACGTCACAGCTACGTCACAGTGCGCGCCGCGTTGAAGGAGCACGCCTTCGGGCGTGTTGCGTCAGGCCGTCTTCGTCCGAACGACCAGGTCCACGTCACAGTTGAGCACTTGCAGCAGCGCGAGCAGCTGATCGACGGACTTGCGGTAGTTCGTCTGATCGAGCAGTCGATACAACTGCGCCGCCGACGTCCCCAGCCTGCGCACGATCTCGCGCTTCGAGAGCGGGCTCTTTGCCACGCGCTTCTGTGCTTCGATCGTCAGGCGGTACAGCAGGAGATCGCGGAGGTAGGTGGGATCCTGGTTGTACTCGAGCACCTGATCGACGTGCACCGTGCCGGTGCGGCCGGAGTGAAGGACGTAGCTGAACGCCTCCCGACCGGCCTCCGCGTCGACCGACAGCTCTGTGACCGGGTCTTCGGTCGTGGGCGCTGGCTCCGCCATCGAGAACGGGAACACGAGCTTCTTCGTCGAGGTGCAGACCTCGAACTCTTTCTTCCGGTTGTTGTGCCTGACAGCACGGATCTTCACAGCAGTCCCTCAGCCTCCAGCTCGCTGATCAGTTCCAGAAGGCGACGCGTCGCCGCTCCCTTCATCGGTTTCTGGTTGTCCGAATCCCACTTCACGATCAGCTTGCCGTCGCGATAGACGTGCACATGGCGCGGCGGGTGATCGCCCTTCCACGTGATGAACACGTACCCGCCCCGCCGATACTTGCCCACGGACCTAAGAGGTTACCATGAGGGGTAACAGTTTCCGAAACGGTCTACTTGACGCACGGGTAACGGGAAGCGTAGGCTCTGCCGCATGTGGAAAAGCGGCAAGGTCGTGCTTGAGTTCCTCGGCCACGTCAGCACAGTTGCGTGGCTTGCCGGGCTGGCGGGTGGATCAGCGACAGCCGCGCGCGCGGTGTCTGTGATGCCTGGTGGCTGGCTTCAGAATCCGTTCGTGCCGGCAGCTTGGTTCTTCTCCACGTTAGCCGGAGTTGTGCTCGCTGGGAGGGCGGTTGAGTGGGGATGGAAGCGAACTCACCCCGTCACGCTGACAGTCAGTCTCCATGGTGGCGAGGATGCCGCAATAGCGATCTCACCATCAGAGAGCGGTGACTTTTATGGAACAGGCTGGCTGCTGCCGAGCGAAGAGATTCAGAACATCCGGCGTGAACGTCCGTTTACGTTGGTATGGGCGCACTACGCAGGCCAGTACCGACGTGTCAGGGGACGTGACAAGTCCACACTTCTGATCTCGACGCTCCGTGAACGTGGGACGACACTTGAGTTGCGCGTACATGGTGATGAAGGAGTGATTAGAACCTGGGATGTTAGTAAAGCGCGCCGTCAGCACAGATCGCGTGATGATGATGGCCGATTCTTCGAGGACGATCTGCCGTGGCTAGCCTTGCGGCTTGAAGTGCGGGCGAAACAGTTCCCGAACGTGTGGACATTCGACTACCGATTCAGGGTCAATAAGAATCTGAAGTTTGAGATTGAGCCGACTACGCCGTTAGCTGCTCGTACTGAAGAGGCGTCCCATTGACAAGTCGTATGAGCGTGTCGCGAAACAGGTAAGGATTCTTCCGGTTGTTGAATCGGAACTCGAACTCGTCGAGGTAGCGATCAAGGTGCTTGTGCGAAATCTGGTGAAACGAGCCAACAACCCCGCGCTTGAACAGGCCGAAGGCGCCTTCGACACTATTGGTGTGGACATCCCCGCGCACCCACTCTTTCGCGGAGTGGTTCACGGTCTGGTGCAGCCCAACTGCGCCAGAGTCCGCGTCCAAGCCTTGGTAACTCGGATGTTCGTCCGTGTAGATGTTCGTCACGTCCGGCGAGACGTGATCGGCGATGAAGCCTTGCAGCGTGGCCTTGTCGTCCCGCTTGTCTACCTTCATCCGAATGTGTCCGCCGCGTTCCAAGGCAGCAAGCACCATCGCCTTGTTGCCAACGTAGCCGCGCCCCATGCCACGGCGCGTTCCGCCGATGTAGGTTTCGTCGGCTTCAACCGTGCCGGTGAGCGGGCGCGGACTGACATCCGTCATGGCCTCTCGGATGCGATGGCAGAGATACCATGCGGTCTTCTTCGCCACGCCAAGTGTCCGCATGACCTGATTCGCACTCATGCCCTTCTTCGCTTCGCACAGCAGGAGCACGGCCATGAACCACTTCGCCAACGGCAGATGCGAGTCGTTGAAGATCGTGCCAGTGGTCACGGAGAAGCGGTAACGACAGTCGTTGCAGTCAAACTGCTTCCGCGTGGTGATGCGCGAAATCGAATCGGAGCCGCACCGAAGACATCTCACACCCTTCGGCCAACGAAGCTGCTCCAACGCGGCGCGGCACTCGGCGTCCGTGTCGAAATCGGTCATGAGACGAGGAAGCGTCATCTTGCGAGTCATGGGAGCCTCTGTGCCTAGAAGGACGAAGACGGCAGCGGAGATGACGGACAGAGAGCTTGTCCGGAAGCTGTTTCCGGCGCCTGTCCGGAAGGAACTGAAACAGGTGCTAGCCGACCTGAACGCGGAGCGGCCGAAGCGCCGAAAACAGGCCGGAAAGACGAAGAAACACTAACCACGGACACAGTATGCCAGAAAGGCTACCGTGCGTCAAGTAGACCGTTTCGACAGTTTCGATGCGCCTCGCTTCCCGCCATTCTGGCGGGATACTTGGCGGGATTGCGCCAAGCCGCGAGCCTGAATGCCAGACAGCCCCGAATCAACTTGGACGCGGAGAAACTTCGCTGAGGCTGAGCAGGAACACGGAAAGGCACACAGTTGCGGCTTCGTCAACCGGCGCATCTGCCGCTTGCTGGAACGGCAGGGAAGCGGGTCGCGAGCCCATTGTGGGTGTGATCATGCCCAATGTGGGCAAGCGCCACGGCACCGATAGCGCACGCTAGCGGCTGCGCCCGACGGACGACAGTCGAGACTCAGCAGTCCCCACTTCATCAACGGACTCGGTGGCCGTCGTGCAGGTTGGCCCTCGACTTCTGGCGACCGGCAGGAATCCGCCTCGAAGGCCTCACGTCACAGTTTGTTTTTGCGCGGATCCCCGCCTGCCGGTAGACTGTTGATTCCACTTGAACGGAGAGATGTCCGAGTGGTTGAAGGAGCACGCTTGGAAAGCGTGTGTAGGGGAAACTCTACCGTGGGTTCGAATCCCACTCTCTCCGCCAAACGATTCCCGCGGTTTTTCCTCAGTATTTCGCCCGAAACCAACGAGACTCGAATTCTCTCTGCCATCGCTGCACTGTTCGCAGGAATGCTGAGCGATTGCGATTTCCGCGACGGAAATCGCGCGAAGTGAACTTTCCGAGTGTCATTGTGATACTCGCCGTTCGGAAGGCCGGTTCGCGCGGGGCACCGTGCGGAACCAAACCAAACTCGGGCCCGGCCTCAGCACGCGAAGGATCGTGGCGCCTGCAGAGGAACCAATGCGATGATTCTCGTTGAGGGTTGCATGTCGACGTCAGTCAAAGGCGTGTATCGTGACGGCCGCATCGTGCTGCTTGAGACTCCCAAGGGCGTCGAAGAAGTTGAGGTGGTCGTCACGTTCCCAGACGGCGCCATTCCGACCGGCGACTCGACGGACCGAGAGGCGCGTCGACAGCTCGCGCTGAAGTGGCTTCGGGAGGGCGGCTGGAATCTCGGCGGTGCGCCCTACCCCAGTCGCGACGAGCTTCATGACCGGACGCGCTAGTCATGGCGCGGTCGCTCGTGGATACCAACGTCCTGACTTATTCCCGCGATCTGAACGAACCGGTGAAACGCGCTCGTGCCATTGAAGTGATCGACCAACTTGGCGCGGGTGGAGAGCTCGCGCTGAGCGCGCAATGCCTCAACGAGTTCAGTTCGACGTCGCTGCGCCGTGGGACTCCGATCTCAGAAGTGCGGATAGCTGTTTCCCGGTGGCGCGATCTGGGCGACGTACTGGCGTTGACCGGAGCTGCGACAGCGGCGGCGCTGACAGCGGTCGAGCAGTACCGCTTGTCGTCCTGGGACGCTCTCATCTGGGCCACCGCGCGAGACGCTGGCGTCCCCATCATCCTGTCCGAAGACTTCCAAGACGGACAAGAGATCGAGGGCGTCCGCTTCGTCAATCCTTTCAAGCAGTCCTGACCTCGTGGTTGCTGGCCACTTTCTCCGTGTCCCCCGCGTCCGCTCGATCGGCGCCGCGCCGCAGCGCATCCACCCACGAGGTCACGACATGAACAAGCGCCTGAACATCACCCCTTCCCGAGCCGACCGTTCGTGTGACGGACCGTATCGCTGGCAAAGGCCAGCGCCGCATGCTCATCGACCGAGCGATCAGGCGATACGTCAAGGAAGAGACCAGAGCCACCCTCAGGAAACAACTCACCGAGCGCTACGACGCAGGTGCCCCGATCGATTCGCATCTGGCCAAGGACTGGTTCCCGCTGGAAGAAGAGGCATCGCGACACCTGATAGCCCGCCAACGGGCGAAGCGCTTCAGGAACGTCTGAGCATCGATCCTCGAAAACGATCACCGAAGGCGATGGGCGCGACGCTTCAGAGTGTTCTTCTGAGACTCGTGGACCTGCTCGCCGTGCTCGAAGAAATCGGCAGGAGATTCCGGGTGACCCCAGGTCTCGGCCGCGCCGGCTCACCGGCGCTCGACGAGACCGGGCAATGCTCGCCGGAGGGTTTCGGCCATAATGCCCCCGGAGGATGGCCCCGATGAGACAGCACAGCGCAGCGTGGTGGGCGGGAGCGGCCATGATGATGACGCTCGGTGCGTGCGGAGGCACCCAGCCGACAGAGGAGGCATCTGCACCGGCCGCGGCGACGGCATCGCCCGCTGACGGGGTTCCGGTCTTCGAGTACGACCCGACGTGGCCGCAGCGGCCCTTGCCCGACAACGGCATCTTCGGCGCCGTGCTGTCGGTGGCGGTTGACGCTCGCGACCACGTCTGGGTGATGCACTGGCCGCACTGGATCGCGGATGGCGACGATGACGGCGCGCGCGGCGTGCGCGAGTGCTGCAACCCGATGCCGGCCGTCGTGGAGTTCGACGCGGATGGTGCGGTGGTGCAGGCGTGGGGGAGCGCCGACGATCCCCAGCTGCCGGCCGGCGGCTTCCAGTGGGTGGAGCTCCCGGGGCACCGTCTCGACCTTCTCGCGTCCCGGCGCACGCTGGCTGACGCCGCCCATGGCGGCGCGCACGGTCTCTCCATCGACCACAAGGGGAACGTGTGGGCCGGCACGCACTCGACCGAGGGCGGGGGGCGCGCGGACGTCTTCAGCAGCCTCGGCAAGTTCACGCCCGACGGCAAGCTGATCATCCAGAAGGGAAAACACGGGCAGAGCACAGGGAACGCCGACACGGACAACTTCGCCCAGCCGACGCAGGTGGCCTTCGATGCCGAGACGAACGAGGCGTTCGTCGCCGACGGCTACAACAACCGCCGCGTGATCGTGCTCGACGCCGACACGATGGCGTTCAAGCGGATGTGGGGCGCCTACGGCAAGCCGCCAAGCGACGAGCCGATGGCGCCGCGCCAGCCCGGCGACCCGCCGCCACAGCAGTTCCGGCTTGTCCACTGCATCAAGATGAGCCGCGACGGCCTCCTGTACGTCTGCGACATGTCGAGCCGCCGCTTCCAGGTGTTCCGCAAAGATGGCACGTACGTGGGCGAGGCGTTCCCGTCGGGCATCGACGGCACGGGCACGGTCGACGACGTGACGTTCTCGGCCGATCCCGAACAGCGCTTCGTCTACGTCGCCGACGGTCAGAACCGCAAGGTCTGGATTGTCCGGCGCGACACGCTGGAGACGGTCGGCTCGTTCGGACACCGCGGATACTACCCGGGCGAGTTTGCCGGGTACATCCACAGCCTCTCGACCGATTCGAAGGGCCACGTCTACGTCGGCGAGTTCCCGGCCGGCAACCGTGTCAGCCGGTTCAGGATGATCGCGGCCGGACAGTAGAGCCGGGTGAAGCGCGTGCACCCGCCAGCCGATCGGAGGGCATCGATTCGAGTCGACTTGATCCGGAATCCGTGACGCTTCAATACTGATTTCGCAGGGCGACGCGCTGGCTGCCCGCCATGACGGTTGGCGTCCAGTGGATCGGCCAGCTCAATCGAGCGTAACGTAGCGTTCGAGCCGCGCCACCTCCTTATCGTCGACGTACTTGCCTATCTCGCGGCGGAACTGCTGGATCGCCTTGTACGGCCGGTACTCCTTGAACTCACCGAGCATTCGCTGCCCCATCCCGGGGATGCTCAGAATGTCCGCATCGCTCGCGGCGTTCAGGTTGATCGGTACGAAGACGTACTGCTCCAGTCTCGCCAGTTCCTTGTCATCGACGTACTTGCCGATCTCGCGGCGAAACTGCGCGAGCACTTTGTAGGGCCGATACTCCTTGAACTCATGGAGCAGGCGATCGCCGATTCCTGGAATCAGGAGGATCTCGGCGTCGGACGCAGTATTCAGGTTGATCTGCACGAAGAGCCGGCGATACACCGTCATCCGCTGTTCTCGGCTGAGCGACTGCCCGAGCAGGGCATCGAAGTCAGTCATCGTCATGAACGGCCGGCGCTCGAGATTGCCCTTCGCCAGTGCCTGCGTGATACCTGGGACCGACAGCAGCTGCTTCTCGGATGCGGTATTCGCATCGAGCACGTCGCCACGCCGGCCGGCCTGCGCCTCCGTACCAGCGGGCGCCGCGAGGACGAGGACGATTGCAGCAGCAGACAGTCTCAGGGGATTCATATCTCACTCCTCCGGATCAGAAGCCGAGCCGCACGCCCGCCTGGACGAGCCGGGGACTGCCGGGCAGAATCCCCCGCGTGCGGTCCACAACGAACAGCTCGTCAAACAGATTCTTCACGGCGACGAAAAACGTGGTGCGCGAGACGGTGTAGTTCACGGCCGCGTTCCATAGCGTGTAGCCAGCAATCAGACCGCGTTGGCCGTCGGGCGTGGGAGCGATGGTGTTCAGGTCGTCGGTGAACTGATCGCTCGTGCGCACTGCCTCCAGCCGCACGTCGAGCGTGGAATGTGCGTAACCCACACCGACGACCGCCATCTGTTCGGGCGCGTAGGGGAGCTGGTTCCCGCTCACGCTCACGCTGCCGAACCCGGAGATGTTGCTGAACCGTCGGCCGGTGAACTCCGCGACCGGCAGGTACGTATACGCGAAGCGCAAGTACAGGTCGTGCACCGAACCAGTGATGGGAGCGCTGTCGATCTGTGCTCTCACTTCCACACCCTGGTGCAGCGTGGCGCCGCCATTGGTCAGCGTCGCCCCCACCCCGCCGGCTAGGCTCGCTGGGATAATCTGGTTCTCGTAATCCATACGAAAGAACGTCGCATCGACACTCACGCCGGGCCGCATCGTGCTTCGGAACCCTGCTTCATAGTTCCAGCTCAGCTCGGGATCCAGGTCAATGACACCGCCCGTGTTCGAGATGATGTCTTCCGTGCGGGGCGGCGCGAACCCGCGATGGACGCCCGCAAAGACGGTCACCTGCTCGCCCGTCGTGTGGGAGACGCCGATACCCGGAATAACCCGAGTTAGGTTCGTGTCGCCCGTTACCCCAACGCCGGCGTTTGCCAGGCGGTTCGTGCGTTCGTAGCGAATGTGTTCAAGCCGCACACCGGGAGTTACCGTCCAGCCGCCGAACAGGAACCGGTTCTGCACGAACGTTGCGTAGGCGGCATTGCGCCGCACATTGCTCTCCACGAGCACGCCCGTCCGCGCTGCAGGCGTATCACCGTTCTGCTGGAGGCGATCCTGGTCCTCGAAATGTGCGCGGACACCGAAATCGGTCTCGCTGGCTACGCCCAATCCGCGATGATGCACGGTGAACCGAGGCTCGACACCCCACGCGTAATACTGGCGCAAACGTCCTTCGTTGCCGCAGGTCGTGTTCAGGTTGTCCATCCCTGCGCAACGCGGATCACCGGCATCATTCGGGCGCTGAGCGGAGTTGCTCGACTGGCGCCACCAGTGCCGCCGGAAGGAGCTCCAGTACAGATTCGTCGTCATGGCGACGTTGCCGCTCACCGCGAGGGCATGCGTCGTCGACGCGCCGTACCGATCCGCGTAGAAGAAGTCGTTCCTGAACGGATTGCCGCGAGGATTGGCGAGGTACTCATCCTGCCGCAAGCCGGAATAGGTGACGTTCGAATCCTCGCTGTAATAGTTGCCGCGGAAGGTCAGCGTCTGGCTGGCACCGAAGCCCTGGACGACCTTGCCGTTGATATCATTCAGCTTGAAGTTCAGGTTCTCTCGGGACCCGTCGCCCTGCTTCCGCATGTAATCGACGAGAAACCCCGTACGACCGACCGTCGCGCCATACGAACCATGGCCGTTGAAATAGTCCTGGTTGCCGCCCATTAACGTCAGGAAGCCGGACGGTTGCGTCGGCGGCTTCGGGGTAAGGTAATTGACTGCCCCGCCGATCGTCTGAGGTCCATAAGCGATCTGGGCACCGCCCTTGAGCACCTCGAGGCGCTCGAAGCGGTCGATCGGCGGGTGATAGTAGGACGCATTGTCGCCGTAGGGCGCATACGTGAGGGGGATGCCGTCTTCGAGGAGCAGCACCTTGGTCGAGCGCGTGGGATTCAGGCCGCGAATCCCAATGTTCGGGCGTAGACCGAAGCCTTCCTCGTCTCGCACGTGCACGCCCGTCACTCTCCGCAGTGCTTCGTTGGTTGTCATGACGCGGCTCCTTTCGAGGGTTTCGCGCTCGACAATCTCGACGGATCCTGGAAGCCGCCGCGCCCGCTCGTGGCTCCCAGCAATTTCACCCGCCATCACGACTACGTCTTCGATCAAGCCGCCGACTCGGAGCAGCAGCGGCACCCGGCGCGTTTCTCCTGGCTGCAGCACGAGCCGCTGCACCGCGACAGAAAACCCCTCCCGAGTCGCAGTGACCTCATAGTCACCAGGCGGCAACTCGGCGATCGTGAAGGTACCCTCCGCGTCGGTGGCGACGCGGCGCTCGAAACCGGCCGACGGCCGTCGGATTGCCACGGCGGCGTGCGGAATCACTGCCCCACTTTGATCGAGAACTTGGCCGATCACGGATGCAGTGCGAACCTGTGCACCGGCGGGGATAACGGATACCGCGACGACGCAGGCGATGGCGACAACATGAACGAGATGAGCGCGACAAGACATCGGATGACAGCTCCCAACTGAGCAAGTCCAGCGAGCCAACATGAGACTGAGTCTCCCTTGCAGCTTTGTGAGCTTATTTCCGACTGCATTGGTCTGTCAATACCATCCCGAGGGCCTTCGCCACCGCCCGCACGCCGTCGCCCGCCGCTTCACGCGCGCGCCAGTGCGCACCGCTCGCTGGCGCAGCCCGACGGAATACCGTCCTTCGGCCCCCTCGCGATCCCGCAGCGCCCGACCGCCTGTCGTCGGAATCGTTGCACCGCGTCGTCCATCGGTCTCCAACTCGCGCGGAGACTGTGACCGATACTCAGGCGGTTGCCCAGACGGGCCAGGGCCCTTACTCTTGAACGTTCAGCGAGTTAGCCTTTGCGGCTGGTCTCGTCGGTTCGCGACTGTTCGCCGACCTTTGCTGTTGTGTGCGATGGAATGTCGCGCGAAATGTCGCTCGCCGTGCGCTGCCTTCCAGCCCGACGCGTCAACATGTCTACGAGGTCACCCGCAGCATGGATCGCGAAGACCAGCTTCTGACGCGCATCACGACGACACCGGAAATCTTCGGCGGAAGCCACGGCGGGGACCGTGAACGCCGGAGCGTTCGACGATCTCGCGGCGATCGGGACGTCTGCCGGGACCGGGATCCCTGGCTGCACGTGGACGGGGCATTAGGGGCGTGGGTCCGGATCGCGCCGGCGCTGGCGCCGCTGGTGCGGGGAATCGATCGCGCCGACTCGCTCGCCTTCGACTTTCACAAGTGGCTCCACGTGCCCTGCGACGCGGGCTGCGTGCTGGTGCGGGACCGGCATCGGCTCGAGCGTGCGTTCGCAACGCGCCCGTCGTACCTGACTCGCGCGACGCGCGGTCTGGCGGGCGGCGAGCCGTGGTTCGGCGACCTCGGCCCCGAGCGGTCGCGCGGCTTCCGTGCACTCCCGGTGTGATTCACCCTGCGCGAGCACGGTAGCCGGCGCCTGGGAGAGAAGATCCTCGGGAACTGCGAGCAGGCCCGTTACCTTGCCGGGCTCGTGCGCGCACACCCGCACCCCGAGCCCCGCTTAGGGCACTGGCCGGAATACGGTTGCCATCTCGGCCGACGATGCATCCCGCCTCGCGGCGTTGCTCGTCGGTCACAGGCACCCGGCCTGCTCCCTCCTCGCGCCTGGCGAGCGGGCGCCTCGCCGCCCGGGAGTCGGCAACCTCATTCCGGCCAGGGCCCTTACGCTCGACACGGTCCTTCCATACTAGTCCTCTGGAAACGTGATCAGTCACACAACTCCCGGGCGGGGCATCCCGGCTCGCTGCGTTGCTCCTCCCTCACATATGGCCGATATTCTCGGTCGTCGCGCCTTGCGATCCGGGCGCCGCGCGCCGGGACTTGTGCAACTCATCACGTTTCCAGAGGACTAGAAGTCCACCTGCGCACCGAACTTGAAGAGTCGGCCTCCAAGGATCGTGGTGGGCTGCAGCCACGACGCGCCGTACCGGGTGTTCAGGCCCAGGACCGTGCTGGCGTTGAACATGTTGTAGACGTCGAACATCCCCTGTATCCGTGCGCGCCCCATGCTGAACACCTTCGTCAGCCTGAGGTCGAACTGGGAGAGCCGCTCTTCGAAGATCGTGTTGGGCTCGAGGATGTTCAGAATCGCCACGCCGCTCGCAAGATTCCGACCGAGCGTCGGCGCGACCTGCGGACTGAGGACGACCAGGGTGGCGGCGAGGGGGATACCCGGGAGGTTCTGGTACGTGCCGCTGGCCTTGATGTCGAGCGGCAGCGGGTAGATGAACGCCACCTTGTACTGCGTCTGCCCCTCGAACGGCAGCTTGAAGTCGCAGAAACCCGGCAGTGATGCCTGCGGCGAGTCGATGGTGACGCAACTATTGAACGTGGTCTGCCCCGTGGACATCCCTCCCTGGAGCAGCCCGCCGTCCCCGAACCGCGCGTTGAGGCTGACGTCGAACCCGTTGTACACCTCAGTCCGCTTGCCGTAGTTCTTGAACCGCGTGATGACGTTGTTGAGCTGCCCCAGCTTCGACGGGCGGACGTCGTAGAACCCGCAGAGCTGCCTGCCGCTCGCCGCGCCCAGCCGGGAATCCGTCGGCGAAGTGACGCAGAAGGGGTCGAAGTCCGCAGGCGTCACCGCGAGGTTGTCGCTGACCGAGAAGTTGCCGAACCAGGTGCGGAAGTACCCGGCGTTCAGCGCCAGGTTCGGCCGCAACTCGTGCTGGAGCGACGCGGACATCTGCCAGTTGTACCCGCGGTGCCCGAAGCCCTTCAGCATGTCGTCGTCGTAGCGGTTGATGGGGTTGAGCTGGCCAAGCGTGGCGGTGGAACTCTGCCCGCATTCGCCATTGGCCAGGTTGTTCAAGAGGTTGCAGTCGGGCACGTAGTTCCCGTTCGCGTCGTTCCACAGCCTGTTGCCGGAAATCGCGATCGACGCCGCGGGATGCGCCTGGTAGGTGAGGCCCCACGCGTTCGCGAGCTCGACATAGCGTCCCAGCGCCGTCTTCACCGCGGTCTTGCCATTGCCGAACAGGTCGTAGGCGGCGCCAAGGCGCGGTGAGATATCGGTCCACCTCGGCGCGCCCCGAACCTCTGGAAAATTCCTCGCCGGCACGAACGGCCCGGCGGGGATTTCCTTCTGAGGGTTGATCGCGTTGAGGTAGTCGAATCGCACACCCAGGTCGAGGGTCAGTCTTCGAATCGTCCACTGGTCCTGTGCGAAGACGCCCATGTTCGGATTGAAACGGCTCCGCGCGACGAGCGGCGACGCCCACTGCGTGAGCGAGATCGGCACGCCGTTCCTGAACTGGTACTGCATCGGGCGGTCGTTCAGGTAGATGTTGTAGTGCTGCCATCCCTGGAGATACGTGAACCCGGCTTTCACGGCGTGCGATCCGGTTACGTAGTGAATGGCAAACCGGCTGTTGAACTGGTTCGTGAAGTTACGCTTCCCGTAGTCCGCCAGCCACAGCGAGATCGTCCTGGCGTTGTACGCGGCGCCCGTCGTCAACTCGACAATGGCGATATCGCGCGGGCTCACCTCCGGCATCGGCTTGCCCCAGAAGTCGTTGAAGAGGAAGGTCGCCCCCGCGTCGATCAGGAACCGGTTGGTGGCCGGCCGGCTCCAGGTTGACTGTGAGAGCGAGATCGGCCAGTAGGTCGGCCGCCAGAAGGCCTCCGGAGCGGATGGCCCCGTCCCGAGGTTGCAGTTGCAGTTGTTCTGCAGGCTGGTGGAGAACGTGAACTTGTTCTTGGGGGTCGCCTGGAACGTCAGTCGGACGCTGTGGTCTTCGTTCTTGATGTCCTGAAAGGCCGGCCGGCTCAGATCCGCCTCGTAGCGCGAGACGCCGCTGTCAGGGTCACCGATGTACTTGCCCTGATTCTTGTTGTAGTAGCTTCCAGGCAGGAAGCTCTGTGTGCTCCACCAGCGGTGGGCCGTGTAGAACCAGAGCCGGTCCCGGCTGATGGGTCCCCCAAGGCCGCCACCGGCGTCAAAGAGCCTCTTGACGGACACCTGCGGTACCGCGCCACGCGCCTTCAGGGCCGCCGACGTGTTGTCCGCCTGCAAGGAGGAGCCGGCACCGTTGGCGGTGAGGACCGTCGAGAACGTGTTGCCTCCATCCTTGGGGACGACGTTGATGTGTGCGCCGCCGGCCTCGTTCTCCGCCCCCGCGCCGCGCGTTTCTACCGTCGTCTCCTGAACGAACACCTGGTTGATCATGATGTTCCGGACGTTCGCGGCGCCGCCGATGCCCGTGAACAGCATGCCGTCCTGCGTCAGCCGCTGGTCCGTGGACCGGCTGCCGTGGTAGCCGAACCCGCCGAGCCCGTCGCCCTTGTTGCCGCCCACGTCCTGCTGAGTGGCCAGGCCAACGGCCCCCAAAGTGAGCGCAACAAACCCCTGGAGCGTCTTGCCGCTGGGGATTCCATCGAGGATCTCCCGCGAGAGCACTCTCTGCTGCCGGGCGCTCTGAATGTCCACCACGGGGCTCGCTCCCGTCACCGTCACCGTTTCCTCGAGCGATCCGACCTTCATGTCAGCGTTGGCCGCGGCCGTGAATCCCGAGGTCAGTTCGATGCCTTCGCGTTTGTAGCTGGCGAAGCCCGCCAGCGTGAAGGTCACGCTGTAGGTTCCCGGGCGGAGATCGACGATCTTGTAGTTGCCCTGCTCATCGGTCACCGCGATCCGGACCTTCTCAATCAGCGCGGGGCTCGCGGCTTCAACAGTGACACCGGGCAGCACGGCGCCTGTCGTGTCTCGTGCCACCCCAGCGATGGCCCCCGTGGATGCAGTCTGAGCCCAAGCGGACGAAGGAAGCAGCGCCAGACCGAGCATGGCGGCACGGCCCAGTCGAGATGGCAGTCCCCAGCAACGATGTGTCATGACCTTACTCTCCTCTCGTCAACCGACGTCCGACAGGCCCCTGATTCAGGGTGTCTCCTGGAACTCCCAGAGGAGACGGCGGCACTGTAGACCACCTCCGCTCATTGAGCAATGATTTCGTGATTCGTGGCGATGATGAGTCTCCGGCTGGATGGGTGGCGGCCGTGCCCGCACCGATCGCGAGAAGGTGTGCCAGCGGATGACCTCGTCGGTCACGGGAAGGAATCAGCGATGCGGGCCGATCCCGGCGATGCGAGTTCGTCCAGCCACGCCTCACCCGCCGGCTCCCCGTTCTCGAGATACAGACGTCCTCTACACGCTGGCGGGCGTCGGCCGAAAGCCCCTCCCGCCAGCGGATGTTGACCAGCGGCGCAGGGCGCTCGAGCAGCGCCCACCCCAGGCACAGCGGAAGGAGCGCGGCCGAGCGTGGCCCGGCATCGGTATCAGGGCGGCGACACAGACGAGTGCAGCCAGCTGCACCCAGGCCCGCGGTTCGGGGTCCGCCGTCTTCCATGGCCCCGCCAGGAGCCAGGTCAGCAGCGCCGCGAGCGGCCCGAACGGGAGCGGCGAACGCCCGTCGGGAAGGCGGAAGCCGGGGACCCTGCCTGCCGATCCCATCGGGCGCGGATTGTAGCTCCTGCTTATCCTCGTCAGGAAGGCGGCGGCGGATCGGCAGCCGTCGCGCGGCGTGGTGGACCGATCATGGAGCCTCGGCGTCCGGTTGGCGTTCAACGGGTGTCGCGCCGGCGTATTCGAGAATCAGCTCGATCTCGGGCCGATCCGCGGCCCTCGCGGCTTCGATCGGGGTCAGCTCGACAGCTTCCGCCGTCAGAAAGCCGCTCCTGACCGGATACCGTGCGTTGGGATCCCAGCCTTCTTCGAGCAGTCGCGCCACCTCGCCCGCATCCCGCCTCGCCGCCGCTTCCGGGAGCGTCAGTGGCTCCACCTGCCAGAGCGGGTGCGCCCCCGTACAGGCGAGCGCGAGCCAGATCAGCATGGTCACCACCAGCAGCGCCGGCGGCAGTGCCGCCGCGCCCATGACCCAGTCGCGTCGCGTCAGTCGCCCCATACGTCCTCCGCCCAGCGGGCGTACGATCCCGGGTTCGGCGCCGGCATGGCGAGCGCCTCGCCGCGCAGAGCCCGCACGATCGCCGCGCCCTCGGCGGTTTCGTATGGCCTGCCCTCAGCCGCCAGGCGCGCCGGCAGCACCGCCCAGTCCCCGCGATGCCGGAAGGCCTGCATGCGCAGCACGTGATGGAGGCCAGCGCTTCGAATCGCCCAGGCGCTTCCGCAGACCAGAAGGGCAATCACGGTCAGCACCGCCACCCCGGTGCGTGCCGTCGACGCGTATGCGAGGAGCCGGCGGAGGGACTCGAATGCCGCCAGGGCGTAGAAAACCCCGGCCGTGCTCATGATGTCGTCCTTCGTGTAGGCATAGGAGAGGGCGGCGCTCCCAGCGATGACGGCCGCCGCCACCAGGCCCAGCGGCGCGACGGGCTCCGTGTCGACGCCGTTTCCGGCGCCACGGACGCGCCGGCTGCGCGCCAGCATCCATGCCACGAGCAGCGTCGTGGGAACCGAACTCACGAGCGCCAGCACGACAAGCAGGGGGAACTCGCCCTGCATCCAGCCGCGGACGCCGACGAACACGCCGCTTCGCGGCTCGGAGAACAGAACGGACGACACGGACGCCAGGACGTTGTAGGCATAGAAGGGGTACGGCCAGTCGCCGAAGCGGCGCACCAGCTCGTCCGGCTCCAGCACCGACAGGAAGTAGCCCGCGCTTCGCTCCGAGAGGCCCGGGGCGCCCGTCTGCAGCCAGAGAAAGCGCACGGCCACGTACGCGGCGAGGAGTCCCGTCATCACGGCCAGCCCACCCCGCGAGATCCCCCTGAACCCGGCGGCGCGCGCGGACACCGCCACGACCCAGACCAGGAGACCGGATTCCAGGGTGAGCGCGGCCGCCGCGAACACCACTGCCGCCGCAGCGTCGACCCACCAGCCGCCGCGGGACTGTGCCAGGTTCAGCGCGGCCAGCGCCGCGACGGCAACTTCGAGAAAGTGATTGATCGGAAACGCCTCGAGGACCGTTCCGCGGAACGTGGACATGCCCGTGAGCACCGTGAGCGCCACGGCGGCCGCCGCGAGGTCGGTCGTCGAGCGGACCCGCAGGGCCCTGGTGAAGAGCCAGAGGCAGAGCGCGAGCAGGAGCACGTGGAACCCGCGGTAGACGAGCCAGTACTGGCCGCCCGAGAGGTCGAACAGCGCCTTGATCTGCGCGATTCGCAGGGGACGGAAGTAGGCGGCCGTACCCAGGCTCTGGACGAAGGAGTGGCCGGCGGAGGGCGAGCGGCTGGCGTCGAGGATCTCCCCGAGGGCGTCGTAGACCTGTACCGGGAGGCGCAGCAGGTCATAGGCAAAGGCCAGCGTGAAGATGGCCGCCAGCACGTAGGCCCAGCGGGCGTAGCCGCGGGTCTCGTGGCCGCAGGCTGCGCTTCCCGGCGGATGTGGCACTGGGGCGCGGGGGCTGGGCACCGGCGATCATCTCCAGGCGACAGGAAGCGCGGCGTGCGCGTCCTGTCCGAGCAGGGTCGGCGGCCATTATAGGAGACGGCCGTTCCGCCCGTACCATCTCCCCGCTCTCGCGCGGGAAGTCAGGTCCCCCGGCCAGGGCGTTCGACGGGAGCGGCGCACGACTTCAACAGCCTGCGCACGCGGATCAGCGGATTCGCCGAACTGGCCCTGCACTACCCGGCGCTTCCCGGAGACGCCAGGGCCGACATCGAGGAGATCAGGGTAGGCTGGAGCCCAGCATTTCACCTCGCGACCGCCCGAAGTTCAACTGCCAGAAACTTCATCCCGCTACTCGGCGGCAGGAGTCCGCCGGGCCGGAGGCGCGCTCCTTGCACAGAGGGGCTGTGCGGAGTGTGTGCCTGGAGGACAACTGCATGATCTGTAGCAGGAGAGTGGCGGCGCAGACGGCGTTGGCGGTGGGGCTGATTGCAGGCCTGTGTGGCTCGGCGCTGATGGCGCCGCTGGCCGCCCGACAGGACGTGGCCCTGGCACCGGAACCGGAGCGGCCGGCCACCTTCCGGGCGGTGGTGACGGCGTATTCCTCATCACCCGACGAAACCTGGGGCGATCCCCTGGTCACGGCCAGTGGCCGCAAGGTCTTCGATGGTCTGGTCGCCTGTCCCCGTCGCTTCCCGTTCGGCACGAAGTTCCGGATTGGCGACCGGGTCTACACCTGCTGGGACCGGCTGCACCACCGGTACGATCACCGGTTCGACATCTGGAAGCCCAGCAAGGAGGACGCGATACAGTTCGGCCTCCAGCGGCTCCACGTCGAGGTAGTCGAGGCGCGGGCCGAGGGGCAGCGGCCGGCCCTCCGCGAGCCCGTGTCGGGCGTGTAGTTCTTTCCAGGGCGACCCCCAACTTACACACCTCCGGGCAGGTACCTGCCCAACTCCGAGGTGTAGAATGCCGCGCAGCCGTGAACCCGCTTTCACGCTGTGCGGCTGACGAACCACTCCCGGGGCGGCGGAGCCGCCTGTGCTCGCGTCTGCTGGCCCTGGCCCTGGGCCTTGCGTCCACGGGTCTGCTGGCCACCGTTCAGGACGTGGGCAGCGGCTCCTACTCCAGGGGTCTCAACGTCGTTCCCGTCTACGAGGGGTGGCGGTACGCGGACGACGGCAGCATCGAGATGCTGTTCGGCTACCTCAATCGCAACTGGGATCAGGCGATCGACGTGGCGATTGGACCCGACAACACCGTCGAACCAGGCGGGCCGGATCGCGGCCAGCCGACGCACTTCCTGTCGAGACGCGGCCTGTTCGTGTTCGCGGTCCGCGTGCCCGCGGACTTCGGCGCCAACGAGGTCGTGTGGACGCTGACCTCGGCCGGCCGTACCCAGCGTGCGTACGGCACGACGAAGCCCGGCTACTTCATCGACAACGGCGTCATCGCCATGAATCACGGCGGGGGCAGCTCCACCGGTCCGGAGAACCTCCAGAACCGGGCTCCGGAGCTCGCCGTTGCCGGTCCGGTCCGGCTCCAGGCCAGGGTCGGACAGCCGCTGACGCTGGAGGCGGTGGCGCGTGACGACGGCATCCCGCGCACGCGGTCGCTGGCCCCGCTCGATCCGCGGCGCACCAGTGGCCTCACCGTCACGTCTGCCACCGGGTTGCGGCTGGCGTGGTTCGTGTACCGAGGCAGCGGCAGCGCAGTCGTCTTCAACCCGGCGCAGTTCAAGGTCAACGTGGACATGCGCGACGGCTCGCCATGGACGCCGGGGTGGCAGGTGCCACCGGTCCCGCCGGACAGCCGCTGGACGACGCGGGTCACCTTCCACGAGCCGGGGCAGTACATCCTCCGGTGTCTGGCGCACGACGGGATGCTGCCGACGTATCACGATGTCGAGGTCACGGTGTCATGAGTCGCGCTGCCACCGAGGAGGAGCCATGCGCGTAGGCCTGATGGCTGCAGCCCTGCTGATCGCTCACGCGTCGGCCGGGGCACAGGGGTTGTCCGGCGTCACGTTCACGAAGGACATCGCGCCGATCCTGCAGCGGAGCTGCCAGAACTGCCATCGGCCGAACTCGGTGGCCCCGATGTCGCTCATGACGTACGAGGAGGTGCGGCCGTTCGCGCGGGCGATCCGGCAGCAGACGGCGCTGAGGCAGATGCCGCCCTGGTACATCGAGAAGGCGATCGGCATCCAGGCGTTCCTCGACGATCCCTCGCTCAGCGACGAGGAGATCGCCGCAATTGCCGCCTGGGTGGATGCCGGTGCGCCGGAGGGCCCTGCCACGGACCTGCCGCCGGCGCGCTCGTTCCCCGACACGCGATCGTTCTCGCTGACCGCGACGCTGGGCCCGCCGGATCTCGTGGTGTCCTCGCCGGAGGTGCTGGTGAAGGCGGGTGTGCCGGACTGGTGGGGTGCGATCGGCGAGGCGCCGAGCGGGCTCACGGAGGACCGGTACATCAAGGCGGTCGAGCACCTCGAGGTGAACGACGTGCCCGTACAGGCGTCCTCGGCGTCGATCGGCGGGCGGTTTCTGTTCCACCACGCGGCTGTGAACTTCGTGCAGCCGGACGGGACGCTCGACGGCGGCACGTTCCAGGCCCTGCCGGTGCACGAAGTCGGCCGGAACGCCGATCTGTTCGACCCTGCCGCCGGCCGCCTGATCAGGGCGGGCGCGCTCCTGAGCTTCGCGAACATCCACCTGCACGCGAACGATCGCGATTCGAAGGCGCGGCTGGACGTGGCGCTCTGGTTCCATCCGCGCGGGTACCGGCCGGCCTACGACGTGCGCCCGCTGACGTGGGGGCAGAACGAGATCGATCTCGACGGCAACACGGCCGATCAGGTCGTGGAGGCGTTCTACACGCTGCAGCAGCCGATCAAGCTGCTCAACTACGAGCCGCACATGCACGCGGCCGGCGTGCGGATGTGCCTGGAAGCGATCTGGGGCCCCGTGCGCCAGATGCTGAACTGCGCCGGCTACAACCACAACTGGGTGCGTGCGTACACGTATCACCCTGATTCAGCGCCGCTGCTCCCGGCCGGGACGATCCTGCGCATCGTCGGCTACAACGACACCACGGCGAAGAACCCGAACGTGCTCGATCCGCGCAACTGGTCCGGATGGGGGCACCGCTCGGTGGACAACATGCTGAACAACCTGGCGTACGCGGCCTTCCTCACGCCGGAGCAGTTCGAGACGGAGGTGGCGGCGCGGCGGGAGAAGATCCGGCGGGGCGAAGCCGAGGCCGTGGGGTGCCTGACGTGTGGCGTCCAGCGGCCGCCCCAGTCGGCGGGTCGCTGACCTGGTGAACAGGGCGCATCGAACAGGGCCGGCGTGCCCGGGGCCGCTCGCCTCCCACGTGGCACGCGTTGCCGCCCTTGTTGTTGCCGACCGAGCTGACCGCGTGCTCGGGATCCATCGTGTCCCGCGTCCCGCCCGGTTCGAACGGGACGTCGCCCATCTCCATCCGGGTGGGCTTGCCGTCCTTCCGCTCGAGGACGTGTCCTGCTCCACGAGGAGCCTCAGGAGGAGTCGCATGTCCGCACCGCGCGTCTGGTTTGCCGCAGCCCTGGTCCTGATCGCTGGCGCCGTCGTCATGCCCAACGTCGTGGCGCGGCAGGCGCCCGGCGGCGCGGCCGCCACCGTCGACCTGATGACCGATGCCGGCGTCGGCGTCTTCACGGGGCAGTGGCGCTACAAGGAGGTCGAGATCGTCGAGGTGTCCTCCGAGGCCACCGAGAAGACGATCGCCGGCTGGACCGAAGCGATGATGAAGGGGGGCGGCGGCTATCGCCCCGATCCGCCCGTGCCGGTCCGCATGACGTACGACATCCGGCCCAAGGCCGGGGTGGCGGATTTCGACGATTCGTCGTGGGAGGTGATCCCGCCGAACACGCTGCCGCTGTACCGCTCCGGCGGGCAGCTCTGTTTCGGGTGGTACCGCATCGCGCTGACGATGCCGGAAACGGTCAACGGCGTCAGTACCGCCGGGATGAAGGCCTTCCTGAACGTGAACCCGGACGACTACGGCGAGGTGTGGGTGAATGGCCGCCTGCCCCGGTCGCTCCGTCCGCCGAACCCGCACCTGGTCGGCGGCTGGAACCAGAACATGCGCGTGCCGCTGACCGACGCCGTCAAGCCGGGCGAGCGGATTCAGGTGGCCGTGTTCGTGATGAACGGCCCGATTTCCGACACACCGACGAACCGGCTGTTCATCCGCGCGGCGAACGTCGAGTTCACGCGCTGAAGCGGCGTACGATCGCGCGGTGCACGGCGAACCGTCCCGTCCAGGCGCCCCGGCGCCGCTGATCGGCCCGCACGACCCGCCGCCCTTCACCTGGTTGAACGACGAGGGGCGGGCGCGCGTGCTCCTCGTCTGCGACCACGCCAGCCGCGCCGTGCCGCGCGGCATGGCGCAGCTGGGCCTGGCGGACTGGGTGTTCGAGCGCCACGTGGCCTGGGACATCGGCGCGGCCGCCCTCACGCGCGCGCTGGCCAGGCGCCTCGACGCCCCCGCCATCCTGCACGGCTACTCGCGGCTGATCGTCGATCCGAACCGGCGCCTCGACGACCCGTCCGCGTTTCCGGCCACGAGCGACGGCATTGCCGTGCCGGCGAACCTCGACCTGGACGCGGACGAACGCCTCCGCCGCGTGGCCTCGTTCTTCACGCCGTACCACGACGCCATCGCCGGCCGGCTCGACCGGCTCGCGGCGCGCGGCATCACCCCGGTGCTGATCGCCGTGCACACGTGCACGCCGGTGTTCGCCGAGGTCGTGCGGCCCTGGCACGTCGGCGTGCTCTGGGACAGGGATCCGCGCGTGGCGATGCCGCTGATTGCCGGGCTGATGGCGCGGCCGGACCTGAGCGTGGGCGACAACGAGCCGTATTCGGGGCGGGATCCGCACGACTACACGATGGACACCCACGCCGAGCGCCGCGGCCTGCCGTACGCCGGCCTGGAGGTGCGGCAGGATCTGCTCCCGACCGAGGAGGACGCCGAGCGCTGGGCCGCCATCCTGACCGGGGTGCTGACGCCCATCCTGGCCGATGAGGCGCTCTACCGCCCGTGGACGGATTCCGGCGTCAGCGACGCCGGTCCAGCAGCGAGGCCGCCGCGACCACCAGGTCGCGATCGGTGACGATCCCGACGAGCCGCCCGTCGTCCACGACCAGCAGGCAGGCGTGCGGCGCCGACTCCATGCGCCGCATCGCGTCGCGCAGGGACAGCCCCGGCGGCACGGTGGTGATGTCGGTGTGCATGACGTCCTGTACCGCCGCCCCGGTCCCGGCCGGCCGGCGGTCCTGACCCTGCAGCCGCAGCAGGCCGCGGGCGGTCACGAGGCCGACCAAGGCGCCGTCGGCGCCTTCGACCGGGATGTGCCGGACGTGTTTCCACTCCATGACGCGCGCGGCGAGATCGAGCACGTCGTCCGGGCTCACGGTGAAGAGCTGCCGCGTCATGATCTGGCCGACCGTCGGGTCGGGAACGGCGCCCGTCTCCACCACCTCATCATCCGGCCATTCGTGCACCGGGCGTGCGCCGAACTGGCGGGCGAGCATCGTCTGGACCGCGCGATGCCAGACCGCGGCCGGAGGCTCGCCGCGGTTGGCCGCCTGTGTGGAGAGCAGCCAGGCCGACCCGGTGCGTCCCGTGCGCACCCGCGCCTCGATCACGCCGAGGTAGCGTTCGACATCGGCGTCGGCGGTGCCGGCGCACGCGAGCCCCGCGCGCGCGGCGGGCAGCAGCTCGTCGAGGAGCAGCGTTCGCGCGGGCACCCGCCGGGCGTCCAGCCATGTCAGCGTGGCCTCCGGCCCGTGCTGCGCCGCTGCCAGGAAGTTCTCCGTGGCGTCGCTGAAGGACAGGCGCGACGGGATCGTCGGCGCCAGGTCCGCCAGGCCCAGCATCAGGCCGCAGAAGAGCGCCGCATTGGCGACCTCGTCGATCACCGTCGGGCCCGCAGGGAGCACACGGCATTCGATGCGCAGGTGCGGCCGGCCGCGCGAGACGCCGTAGCACGGCCGGTTCCAGCGCCACACCGTCCCGTTGTGGAGCTGCAGCGCGTCCAGCCGCGGCGCCGCGTCGTCCGGCCGCGCCGGCCCGTCGCCGGAGACGTCGCGCACCAGGAGAACCGGGAAGCGGGCCAGGTTGTCGTGGAAGACCTCCACCGCCGACCGCCGCACCCAGGCGTCGCCGAACGTGACGCGCGTCGGCGCGCCGCGCACGACCGCGGCTTCACTGCGGGCATCCAGCGCACGCTCGAACACCGCGATCCGCGTCTCGTGCCAGAGCCGGCGTCCCAGGAGCACGGGCGAGTTGGCCGCGGCGGCGACGAGCGGGGCGGCCAGAAGCTGCGCGAGGTTGTAGAGCGGGCCGCTGTCCGCCGGGTCCACCTGCAGGTGCACCTGAAAGCTGGTGTTGGCGCCTTCGATCACGACGCTGGTGTGTGCGCCCTGGAACGACTCGATCCCGTCGATGCGCATCGCCAGCGAGTGCCGGCCGCGGAAGATCGCCTCGTTCAGCAGCGCGTAGCGCGGCTCGGGGCTCATGTTGTGGCTGTCGAGGTCTTCGGGACGAAGCGTGGGCAGGATCCCGGTCAGCAGCACGTGGGCGTCGAACGCGCGCGCCCGGGCTGCGGCGGTCCCGATGACGTCCCGCAGTTCCCCCTCCAGGTCGCTGAACGTTCCGCCCGCGAGCGGCAGCGGCGCCAGGTTGGCCTCCAGGTTGAAGCGCGCCAGCTCCAGCGTGAAACGCGTGTCGTCGAGCGAAGCCAGCAGCTCGGGCGCGCAGGGCGCCGGGCGGCCCTGCCCGTCCACGAGGTACATCTCCTGCTCGATGCCGAGCCGCCGGACGCCCGTTTCGAGGCGGCCGTCGCGGATCAGGCCCTCCAGCGTTTCGACGTCGTCGAGCACGGCCTTCGTGGAGGCTCTCGTTTCGTCGGCGTTCCTCGGCAGGCGGACCCGGTGTGCACCCATGGCGCACGATGGTACCGCCATCGGGTTGGTGCCGGGGCCGGATTCAGCCGGCCCAGACGGCCGGATGGGCCGCGTCCGTGTTACCCTCGTGCCGTGAGAGGAGGCAGCCACATGAGACGAGCCGCACGGGCGGCGTCGGCCATGCTCGCGGCCTTGGCTCTTTCGACCCCGGTATCCGGCCAGGACGCGGCACTGAAGGCGGGCGACATGGCGCCCGACTTCACGCTGCCGGCCAGCGACGGCCGGACCTACGCGCTCTCGGGACTCCGCGGCCGGCACGTCGTGCTGGCGTGGTTCCCGAAGGCGTTCACCGCGGGTTGAACGGCCGAGTGCATCTCGCTCCGTGAGAGCGGGCAGAAGATTCGCGGGTTCGACGTCGCGTATTTCATGATCAGCACCGACACGCTGGAGGACAACACCGCGTTCGCGAAGAAGGAAAGCGCGGACTTCCCGATCCTGGCGGATCCGACGAAGACCACGGCCGCGAAGTACGGCGTGCTGCGGGAGTTCCCGAACATCGGGACGCTGCCCAACCGCTGGACGTTCTACATCGGGCCCGACGGGAGGATCCTGCAGATCGAGACGAAGGTGAACCCGAAGACGGCGGGCGAGGACCTGGTCTCCATCCTCACCGCCCTGAAGGTGCCGGCGGCGAAACCGTAGACGCGGTTCTCGGCCGGCAACGAACAGAACAACGCCCGAGACGTTCCGTGCGCCTCGGGCGTTGCCGCGTACGGGGACCTGCCGGCAGGGGCCAGCCGTGGCTGGCCCGATCAACGCGCCTGCGGCGTGCGCGTGCCGATCCGGTACAGCGCCGACACCGTCCGGATGAACAGGCTTCCGTCCGCGATGGCCGGTGTGGCCAGCGCCATTTCGCCGAGCGGGTTCGTGGCGACGACCTCGAACTCCGGTCCCGCCTGGATGACGTAGGTGTCGCCGTCTTCGCTCAGCGCGAACACCCGGCCGTTGTAGGCCCAGGGCGAGGCGGTGAAGCCGCTGGCTTCGGTTGCCACGCGGCGGCGCGGGTAGATCTCCTTGCCCGTCCGCGCATCGCGCGCCTCGAAGAACCCCCTGTCGTGCAGCGAGTAGTGGATGTCGCCGTACACGAGCGGCGTCGGGTTGTAGGGCGCCCCGGTCGGATCCGCCCAGGCGATGAACGCGTTCGCGCGCTCCCCGTCCTTCAGCGAGATGTCCCCGCTGGCGCCCGGCCGGATGGCGTAGGTCGGCCGCGCCGCGTCGCCGATGTAGCCGGAGCTGATGTAGAGCAGGCCGTGACGCGTGAACGGGGTCGCGATGGTGATCGACGACATCCCGCGGAACTCCCACAGCAGGGTGCCCGACAGGTCGTACGAGCGCACGCGGTCCGATCCCGCCGTGACGATTTCCGTGCGCAGGTCGTGCTTCCAGACGAACGGCGTGGACCAGTTGGAGCCCTCGTCCCGGTTCACGCGCCACAGCGCCCTGCCCGTGTTCGCGTCGAAGGCAGCCAGGAACGACTGCTCTTCGTTGTCGTGCACGACGTAGACCCGGCCGTCGTGCAGCGCGGGCGAGGCTGCCGGGCCCCAGTCGTCGCGCGTCCTGAACGGCCCGATCTCGCGGGACCACAGGGGCGTGCCCCGCAGGTCGAAGGCGAACAGCCCCAGGTTGCCGAAGTAGAAGACGACACGTTCGCCGTCGGTGACCGCCGTCTCGGACGCGTAGCTGTTCTTGAGGTGCCTGGAAACACCGGGGGGGGCGCGGTGGACTTCGCGTTCCCAGCGTACCTTCCCCGTCGCCGCGTCGATGTCGTAGACCATCCAGCGGTGCGGCGCGGAGGGCGTGGCCCCGTTCCCGAGGTAGAGGCCCGGCTTCGGGGCTTCGGTCGGCTCGGGGCTGACGACCGACGTCAGGAAGACGTGGTCACCCCAGATGACCGGCGATCCCCAGCCGAGGCCAGGAATCTCCGTGCGCCAGATCACGTTCTCCGTGGCGTTCCACCGCTCGGGGAGCCGCGGGTCGTCCGTGGCGACGCCGGCCGACTCTCCGCGGAACAGCGGCCAGTTGTCCGCGGCCAGCGGCGCGCCAAGGGCCAGGGTCAGCAGGATGGTCGGGATGATGGAGGGGAGTCTTCTCATGGGGACATTCTACGGCTCACCGGCTCGGCGTTTCGTGCGGCGCTGAACGCGCTGGCCGCCACGTTCTATCCGACCTGCCTCCGGTCCACCGGTCTCGGCTGGGCGCTCGGCGTCGGGCGCGCCGGCGCCATTGTCGGTCCCGTGCTGACCGGCGCCTTCATGGCCATGGAGTGGTCGACGCAGCACATCTTCCTGGCGCTGACTGTCCCGGCCGTCGTGTCCGCCACTGCGATGTACAGCCTCGCCTGGTCCATGCGCCCCGAACATCGAACCGGGTTGGCTTCTCAGCATTGACAGTCCCCTGAAGGTCCGGCCCGGTTCGATTTTCAGGCTTCGGGGCACCGATCTAAGATCCCCCGGACAGGAGGCCTCACATGGGTCCGACCGCCGACGCCACGCGCACCGCCGCGATCGACGCCTTCAAGGCGCTGACGTCGCTCGAAGGGCTGGAGTCGGCCGCAGCCACGGTGGACGCCACGCCGGGCTGGATCCGCCGCGACACGCCGATTCTCTGGCCCGAGATGCACTCGGCGTTCGTGCCGATGCACTGGAGCTACCCCGCGATGAAGGCCGCGCTCGATGCGGCGACGCGGCTCGTGGGGCTCGATCTCGCCGAGCGGCGGAACCTCGTGCTGAAGAATCCTTCGGTGAAGGGCGACGGCTTCGCCACGCTCAGCACCCTGCTCTGCGCCTACCAGACGATCCTGCCGGGCGAGGCCGCGCGTTCGCATCGCCACGCCCCGCACGCGCTGCGCGTCATCCTCGAGGCGAAAGGATCCTTCTCGATCGTCAACGGCGAGAAGACGCCGATGGAGTCGGGCGACATCGTGCTGACGCCAGGGTGGTTCTGGCACGGGCACGGGCACGACGGCACGGAGCAGGCCTACTGGGTGGACGGCCTCGACGTGCCGCTCGTGCACCTGCTCGAGCCGATGTTCTTCCAGCCGCACCCGCAGGAGTACGAACCGGTCGTGCGCACCGTGTCGAAGTCGCCGATGCGGTTCGCGTGGGCCGACACCGTGGCGGCGCTCGCCGGCGCGGCCGCCGACTCCGCGGGTCACTTCGGTCCCACGCTCGACCTGGCCGCTCCCGACATGCCCACGCTGACGCTGAAGGTGCACCGGTGGGCGAGAGGCTGGAAGGGGCGTCCGTTCCGCCAGACGGCGAACGTGGTCTACGTGGTCATGGACGGCCACGGCTGCTCGACGATCGGCGACCGCACGGTCGAGTGGGGGTTCGGCGACGTGATAGCGGCGCCCGGGTGGTGCCGGGTCGAGCACCAGGCGTCGGCCGACAGCGTGGTGTTCGCGATGAGCGACGAGCAGCTCATGCGGTGGACGAAGTACTACCGGATCGAGGCGGTGGCCTGATGGCGGAGAAGCCACCGCTGGACGGCGTCCGCGTCATCGAGATGGGGACGCTGATTGCCGGTCCTTACGCCGCGTGCCTGCTCGGGCACTTCGGCGCCGAAGTCATCAAGATCGAGACGCCCGGCGAGGGCGATCCCCTGCGGAAGTGGCGGACGCTCCACGCGGGCACGTCGTACTGGTGGTATTCGCACAGCCGGAACAAGAAGTCGGTCACCGTCGATCTCAAGGCGGCCGAGGGGCAGGCGATCGTCCGGAAGCTGGCCGCCACGGCCGACATCGTCGTCGAGAACTTCCGGCCCGGCGTGATGGAGCAGTGGGGGCTGGGGTGGGAGCCGCTCTCCGCCGCGAACCCGTCGCTCATCATGCTCCGCATCTCCGGCTACGGACAGACGGGCCCGTATCGCGATCGCCCCGGGTTCGGCGCCATCGCTGAGGCGATGGGCGGCCTGCGCTACGTCACCGGCTATCCCGACCTGCCGCCCGTGCGCGTCGGCGTCAGCATCGGCGACACGCTGTCGGCGCTCTACGGCGTGGTGGGTGCGCTGCTGGCGATGCGGCACCTGCAGCAGGGCGGCAGGGGGCAGGTGATCGACGTGGCGCTCTACGAGGCGGTGTTCAGCGTGATGGAGAGCCTGATTCCCGAGTTCTCGGCCACCGGGTTCGTGCGGGAGCGGACCGGCCCGCGGCTCGCGGGGATCTCGCCGTCGAGCACCTATCTCTGTCGCGACGGCAGCTACGTCGTGATTGCCGGCAACGCCGACAGCATCTACAAGCGGCTGATGACGGCCATTGGCTGCGGCGATCTGGCGGAAGACCCGCGGCTGGCGCACAACGACGGGCGCGCCAGGCACAACGACCTGATCGACACGGCCATCGGCGACTGGACCGCCGACCGCGATCTGCCGGAGGTGCTGGCGGTGCTGGAGCAGGCGCGCGTGCCGACCGGGAAGATCTACACCGCCGCCGACGTCGCCGCCGATCCGCACTTCCGCGCGCGAGACATGCTGCAGTCCGTCACGCTGCCCGACGGCAAGCAGTTCCAGATCCCGGGCATCGTGCCGAAGCTGAGCGAGACGCCCGGCGGCACCAGGTGGCTCGGGCCGAAGCTGGGCGAGCACACCCAAGACGTGCTTGCCACGATCGGGATCGAAGGCGCCGAACTGGACGACCTCCGCGCGCGGGGGATCGTCTAGTCCTCTGGAAACGTGATGAGTTGTGTGACTGATCACGTTTCCAGAGGACTAGCCCAGCAGCGCGAGCGCCGCCTTCGCGCACGCCATGTCCTGGCTGTAGTGGCCGCCCGAGACGCCGATGCCCCCGACAACCTGGCCGTCGATCTGGATCGGGTAGCCGCCGCCGAAGACGATCAGCCGGGGGACCTTGGTGATGCCGTCGAGGAGCGGCGGGTCGTTCTTGATGAAGTCGTGCCACGCGTCGGTCGGGATGCCGAAGCTCACCGCCGTCCACGCCTTGTCCTTCGCGATGTCGATGGCCAGCATCGGCGCGCCGTCCATCCTCGAGAAGCACTTCAGGAGCCCGCTCTCGTCCACGACCGCGACGCAGACGTTGAGTTCGAGCTCGACGGCTTTCTGCTGAGCTTTCTGCACGAGTTCGAGCGCGAGCCCGGCGGTGATGGAACTCTTGGCGAAGGTGGTCGACTTGTTCATGCGTCCTCCCGTGCGTGGCTGGAAGGGCGAGCCCCTCGGAGCCGGTGGAGGCGGGATGTTAGCACGCGGGCGGTCCGTCGTTGACGGCCGGTGCGGGTGGCGGGCGAGGTGACCGGTGCAGCGGATTGGTGAGCGCGTGCTCTTCTCTCCAAGCGATCTCAACCACTTCCTGGAGTGCCGGCACCTGATCCGCCTGGAACTGGCGCGCGAGCCTGGTGCGCCGCGTGCGCCCCGTGGTGGGCACGCCGACTTGCTGGCGGAGAAAGGCGCCGAACATGAGCGCGCATGGCTCGCCCGGTTCCGGGACGAAGGCCGGCGCGTTGTCGCGATCGAACCGGCCGGGGCCGAACGCGACTGGCAGGCGGACGCCGCGCGCACGATCGCGGCGATGAAGGCCGGGGCAGACGTCATCTACCAGGGCGTCTTCGCGGCCGGCGACTGGCACGGGATCAGCGACTTCCTGGTGCGCGTGGAGCGGCCGACGAGCCTCGGCGCGTGGGGCTACGAGGCGTGGGACACGAAGCTGGCGCGGCGCGCGAAGCCGTACTTCGTGCTGCAGCTCTGCTTCTACACGGCGGAGATCGCGCGCATCCAGGGCGCCGATCCCGGCGAGATGGTGATCGTCCTCGGCACCGGGGAGCACGAGCGGCTGCGCTACCGCGACTTCGCCGCGTACTGGCGCGCCGTGCGCGGCAGCTTCCTGGAGGCCGTGGGCGACGATGTGCGCACCTACCCGTATCCCGTGGAGCACTGCAGCCTGTGCGATCACCAGGTCGCGTGCGCCCGCCGCCGGGAAGAGGACGACCATCTGAGCCTTGTGGCCGGCATCCGGCGCGATCAGGTGGAACGCCTCAACGAAGCCGGCATCACGACGGTGTCCGCGCTCGCCGGCATCGACCTCGGTCGTCGCGTCGGTATCGGCGACGTCGTGCTGGCCCGCCTGCGCGAGCAGGCGGCGCTCCAGTCCGGCTTCCGCCGGACCGGCGCGCATCGCTACGAGCTGCTCCCGGTGGACGAGCGGACCGGGTTCCGCCTCCTTCCGCAGCCCTCGGCCGGTGATCTCTTCTTCGACATCGAGGGGGACCCCTGGTTCGAGCCGCGCCGCGGCCTCGAGTACCTGTTCGGCGTGATGACCGTGGATGACGGGTCGCCGAGGTTCGAGGGGCTGCGGGCGCTGACGCGCGACGGGGAGAAGCGCGGGTTCGAGCGCTTCGTGGACCTGGTCCACGAGCGCCTGGAGCGGTGGCCGGACCTGCACGTCTACCACTACGCCGCGTACGAGACGACCGCGCTCCGGAGGCTGATGAGCGAGCACCGGACGCGCGAAGAGGAGCTGGATGCACTGCTGCGGCGCGAAGTGTTCGTGGACCTGTACCAGGTGGTTCGCCAATCCATGCGCATCTCGCACCCGAGCTACTCGATCAAGTCCGTCCGCACCTTCTTCATGGACGACGCCGGCCGGGGCGCCGTGGCGACCGGGGGGGATTCCATCCTGGAGTTCGAGCGCTGGCGCCGCACGGGCGACGCCGCCATCCTGGACGCCATCGTCGACTACAACCGCGAGGACTGCCTGTCCACCGTGCGGCTGCGCGACTGGCTGCTCGATCGGAAGGCCGAGGCCGAGCAGGCGTCCGGCCGGTCGATCGCGTGGAAGAGGGTCGGCGAGTCGAAGGTCACCGAGGAGCGCGAAGCCGCCGATGCGAAGACGGCGGCGCGGGTCGAAGCGTTGCGGGCGATCGGATCCGGAGGGGCGGTGCTGCTGGCCGACCTGCTGGACTACCACGCGCGCGAAGCGAAGCCGGAGTGGTGGGCGTACTTCGATCGGCGGAAGAAGTCGCTGGACGATCTGGTGGACGACACCGAGGCGATCGCGTGGCTGAGCGCCGCCGGTGACGAGGCGCCTGCACCGGAGAAGCAATCGATCGTGTATCCGCTCGACTTCCCCGAGCAGGAGTACAAGCTGTCGGCCAGCAGGAAGAGTCAGCTCGAGGATCCGTTCAGGGGGGCGTCGGCGGGCACCGCGATCCGTATCGCCGGCGACCGCCGCCGGTTGCACCTGAAGCGGGGCCCCACGCTAGCCGGTGTGCCGCTGCCCGCTGCGGTCGCCAGGGGGCGCCCCATTCCTGACTTCGTCCAGAGGGACGCGCTCGCGCGCCTCGCGGAGGCGGTGCTCGCGGGCGGCGCGCCGTATCCGGCGGCACGAGCGCTCCTCGCGCGCCAGCGACCGCGGATTCGCGGGCGTCGTCCGGGCGCGCGGATTCAGACGATGGATCTCGACGAGCAGCGCGCGCTGGTCGCCGCGCTCGACGGGAGCTGCCTCTTCGTCCAGGGGCCGCCCGGCTCCGGCAAGACGTGGACCGGCGCGCGGCTCATCGTGTCGCTCATCAGCGCCGGGCAGCGGATCGGCGTGTCCGCGCTGAGCCACAAGGCGATCAACAACCTGCTCGCCGAGGTCGAACGCGTGGCGCGCGACTCCGGCGTGCGCTTCACGGGCCTCAAGAAGTGCACGGATGACGACGACCGGTTCGACGGCGCCTGGATCGAGAACGTGATGACGAACGAGGCGTGCGATACCGCGGACGTGTCGCTCGTGGCCGGGACCTCGTGGCTCTTCGCGCGTCCCGCCATGGAAGGGCGGATCGACTGCCTGTTCGTGGACGAGGCCGGCCAGTTGTCGCTCGCCGACACCCTGGCGATGGCCACGTGTGCCGGCAACCTGGTCCTGCTCGGTGACCCGCAGCAGCTGCCGCAGATTCAGCAGGGCGTGCATCCCGGGGAGTCGGGGCGATCCGCGCTCGAGCACCTGCTCGGCGATGCCGAAACGGTCCCTGAAGACCGGGGCATCTTTCAGGAGCGCACCTACCGGATGCACCCGGACGTCTGCCGTTTCATCTCGGATCTGTCGTACGAGGGGCGCCTCCGGAGCGCCGACGGGTGCGAGCGCCAGCGGGTGTCCTCGCGGGGACTCTCGGGCGCCGGCTTGCGGTACGTCGCCGTAGAGCACCAGGGCAACGCGCAGGTCTCGCGTGAGGAAGCCGACGCGATCGGCCGCGAGGTGGCGCACCTGCTCGACGGCGGCACGTTCACCGACGTCGCGGGCCGCACGCGGCCGCTGACGCCGGGAGACATCCTGGTGGTGGCGCCGTACAACATCCAGGTCCGCTGCCTGCGCGAGCGGCTGCCCGTTGGCGTCGAGGCCGGCACCGTGGACCGGTTCCAGGGGCGGGAGGCGCCGGTGGTGTTCTACTCGATGGCCTCGTCGAGCGGCGAGGACGTGCCGCGCGGGCTGGAGTTCCTGTTCGGCCGCAACCGGCTGAACGTGGCGATCTCCCGCGCGCGGGCGCTGGCCGTGCTGGTCTGCAGCTCCCGGCTGCTCGAGACCCGTTGCCACAGCCTCGACCAGATGCGCCTGGTGAACCACATGTGCCGGCTGGCGGAAGACGCCGCCGTGGGCCGCACGTTGACTCCCCGGGCGTAAGATGATATCTTACGCTCCGTGCGGACCAGGATGTCTTCCAAGGGGCAGATCGTGCTGCCGGCCGAGCTGCGCGACCGGGACCAGATCGAGAGCGGGCAGGAGTTCGACATCGAGCGGATCGAGCGGGGGGAGTACCGGCTGACGCGGCGGGCGCCGCGGCCGAATGAAGGGGTCGTCGACTGGCTGCTGTCGTGCCCCGACAAGGGGTACTTCGTGCCGATCGAGTCCGAGTCCACCGACACGCTGTGACCTACCTCGTCGACGCCAACGTGCTCAGCGAGGCCACGAAGGCCCAGCCGAGCGAGGCGTGTGTGGCCTGGCTGCGGCGGCACGAGCGGGAGCTCGCCGTCGACCCGGTCATCCTCGGTGAGGTGCGCTACGGCATCCTGCTCCTGCCGAAAGGGAAGCGGCGCACGCGGCTGGAGCGGTGGTTCGACACCGGCGTCCAGCGCCTCCAGTGTGTGCCGTGGGATGCGGAGATCGGTCTGCGCTGGGCGGAGCTGCTGGCCACGCTGCGCCGGGCCGGGCGCGCGATGCCGATCAAGGACAGCCTGATTGCCGCAACTGCCTTGACGCACGGGCTGATCGTGGCGACGCGCAACCAGGCGGACTTCAAGGCATCCGGCGTGGCCATGGTGGATCCCTTCGCGCTCGAGTCCTGACCCCCGGTCGCCTCCCGGGTGCCGACCTGCGACAATACCGGGGTCATGATGAAAAAACTCGGACGCGTGCTGAAGGTCGTGGGGCTGACGCTGGCCGGGGCGCTGGCCGTGTTCGCCGTGATGTACGTCCTGTTCGACCTGCGGGTGGTGATGACCGGCGGGGGCATGCCGACCCTGCGGTTCGTGATGACCAACGCCGAGCAGGCCGAGCTGGTGGCCGAACACCGGGCCCGGCAGCAGGCACGGGTGGACGGGGGCGGGCGCCCTGCGCCCACCGCTGTACCGGACGCCGTGCCGGCCGAGGCCGCTGGCGAGGTGGCGCCAGATGCGCAGGCCGGGACCGCGCCGGCGAGGGCGCCGGCCGCCTACTGGACCGACTTCTTCGGGCCGCTCCGCAACGGCGAGTACCGCGAGATGCCGATCAACACCAGCTGGCCGGCCGGCGGGATGGCACCGCTCTGGAAGCAGCCGCTGGGCGCCGGCTACGCGTCGTTCGTGTTGGCGCGCGGGCGCGCGTTCACGATCGAGCAGCGGGGGCGGGAGGAAGTCGTCGCCGCGTACGACGTCGCCACCGGGCGCGAGCGGTGGACCCATGCGTGGGCCGCGCGGTTCACCGAGGCGCTGGGTGGTGACGGCCCGCGCGCCACGCCGACCTGGTTCGATGGAGTGGTCTACGCGCTCGGCGCCGAGGGCGAGCTGCGGGCGCTCGAGGACGCGACCGGGCAGGTCCGGTGGCGGACGAACATGCTCGAGGACGCCGGTGCGCCGAACATCCTCTGGGGCGTGTCGGCCTCTCCGCTCGTCGTCGACGACACCATCGTCGTCCTGCCCGGCGGTCCGAACGGCCAGTCTGTCGTGGCCTACGACCGCGGGACCGGGAAGAAGGCGTGGAGCGCGCTGAGCGATCGCGCGGCGTATTCGTCGCCGATGCTCGTGACGCTTGGCGGGGTGCGGCAGCTGCTGGTCCTGACCGCGGAGCGGCTGGCCGGGCTGACGCCCGACAGCGGACAGGTGCTCTGGGAGTATCCGTGGAGCACGTACAACGACATCACCGTGGCGCAGCCGCTGCTGCTGGGCGACGGGCGGATCTTCGTCTCGTCCAGCTACGGCACCGGCGCGGCCGTTGTCGAGGTGACCGGGTCCGGCGGATCGTTCTTCGTGCGCGAGGTCTGGAAGAACAACCGGATGAAGAACCGGTTCTCGAGCTCCGTGCTGCACGACGGGTACATCTACGGGCTCGACGAGAGCATCCTCGCGTGCGTCGATCCCGCGACCGGCGAGCTGCTGTGGAAGGGCGGGCGGTACGGCTACGGGCAGATCCTGCTGGCCGAGGGGCACCTGATCGTGCTGACCGAAGATGGCGACCTCGCGCTCGTCCGCGCGAATCCCGAGCGGCACGAGGAGGTGGCGCGGTTTCCGGTGCTGGACGGCAAGACGTGGAACCACATGGCGATCGGCGGCGGATATCTCCTGGTCCGCAATCTGGCGGAGATGGCCGCGTTCGACCTGCGGCGGCAGTAGCAGAGTGGCGATCCCGGCGCATCTGCATCCACTGTTCTGGGATACCCGGGTCGACGACTTCGATCCGAAGGCCCATCCCCGCTACACGATCGCGCGGGTCCTCGAGCGGGGGGAGGAGGAGGACGTGGCCTGGCTGGCGCGGACGTTTCCCGAGTCGGAGATCCAGGACGTGCTCAGGACCGATCGTCGCCTGTCCCCGCGGTCTGCCACGTTCTGGGCGCTGGTCTTCCATGTACCCGCTTCGGAGGTCGCTGCCCTGCAGCCGCTCTGAGGGAGCCAGTCAGTTCGTCAGTCTGCGCGGGGGGCCGACTGTCCTGGCCTGAGCGAAGCCGAAGGGCAGCCGGCCCGGGCGGGGCGTCCCGACCGTCCGGTTGTCGGGTACTCTTCGGGCAACATCACTGAGACCCTCGCGTGTCTGAAGACTCGTCAGCCTGGCACCCTGAAGTGCTGCCTGCGGCGTGGCCCCGGGCCGCACGCGATCTGGAGCGCCGCGGTGCGCTCAGCGGGTTCTACCTGGCTGGTGGCACGGGCCTCGCGCTCCAGCACGGACACCGGCGTTCGGTCGATCTGGATCTCTTCCGGGAGGCCGGGTTCGACAGCCGGACGATCGGCGATCGGCTCCGGGGGCAACGGGGCCTGGAGCGTGTGGCGCTCGAGCACGGCACGGTGGACCTGGTCCTGCACGGTGTGCAGGTCAGCTTCCTTCACTACCCGTACCCGCTGCTCTTCCCGCTGCGTTCGTACGGCGCGCTGTCGGTGGCCGATGCCCGTGACATCGCCTGCATGAAGGTGCAGGCGATCGGCGATCGGGGCACCCGCCGCGACTTCGTCGACCTCTACGTTGCTGCCCGCGAGCACGGCCTCGACCAGATCCTGGACTGGTTCAGCCGGAAGTACGCCGCGGCGGCGTACAGCCGCGCGCACTACCTGAAGGCGATGACCTACTTCCGCGATGCTGAGCAGGATGCCGAGCCTGACCTGCTCGCACCGATCGAGTGGCGCTCCGTGACCGGGTTCTTTCTCTCTCAGGTCCCACGCCTGGCGCATCTGTCCTGAGGCGAGGCGGCCATGAGCGCCACGTGCCGGCCGAGCGCATCGCCGCCGTGGAGTCTCTCCGGAGGCAGGTGGATGCAGGTCGCGCCAGACTTCGACGAGTTCATCGGGTGCTTGACTGCCCATGGCGTTGAGTCCCGGGCGAAGGGGCGGCAACGGCCGCCGCCACCGGCCCGGCCGACAGACAGCCTGGCGGCACTCGCCGCCCGGTCGTTCGGGTTCAACGTGCTCGGGGCCTGAGGCTTCCTCGACTACCATCGACAGGATGCGCCTCGCCTGGATCTGCGCCGCCTGCGGGCTCCTCCTCGGCCCGTGGACCGCGGCGGCCCAGGTCGCCGGTGACAACGGACGGCCCCAGGCCACGGCCGTGCGGGCGCCCTCGGGCGGGGAGATCCGCATCGACGGGCGGCTCGACGACGCAGCGTGGGCACTCGCGACGCCCCTCACGGAGTTCGTCCAGAAGGAACCCGTCGAAGGCGCTCCACCAACCGAGCGCATGGAGGTCCGCTTCGTCTACGACGACGAGGCGCTGATCGTCGGCGCGCGGCTCTACAACCGGCAGGGCCCCTCGGCCATCCAGGCGCCGCTCAGCCGCCGCGACGAGGTCGATCAGGCCGAGTACCTCCTCGTCGCCCTCGACCCCTACCTGGATCGCCGCACGGCCTACTGCTTCGGCGTCACGGCGTCGGGCGTCCGGCTCGACCACTTCCACCGCACGGACTCGGAAACGGACTTCGACGACGGCTTCGACCCGGTCTGGCGCGCGGAGGTGCGCGTAGACGACCAGGGATGGACGGCGGAGCTCTGGATCCCCTTCTCCCAGCTCCGCTTCAACGATGCGGCCGATCACGTCTGGGGCCTCAACCTGCATCGGCGGACGCCGACGAACAACGAAGACGACTACTGGGTGGCGGTGCCGCGCACGGAGCGCGCCTGGTCGTCCGGGTTCGGCCACCTCACCGGCATCCGCGGCATCGACCCGGGCCGCCGCATCGAGATGCTCCCGTACCTCTCGGGCGCCTCCACGCTCACCGGGCGTCCGGACCGGCGCAACCCGTTCGACGACGGCCGCAACCTGACGTCGGGAGTGGGCATGGACGTGAAGGTGGGCGTGGGCTCGAACCTCACGCTCGACGCCACGATCAACCCGGACTTCGGACAGGTCGAGGCGGACCCGGCGGAAGTGAACCTGTCGAACTTCGAGACCTTCTTCAGCGAGCGCCGCCCCTTCTTCACCGAAGGCAGCTCGCTGCTGACCGGCGGCGCCATCAACTACTTCTACTCGCGCCGCATCGGCGCCGTGCCGCTGGGCGCGCCGGCGGGCGACTTCGTCGACCACCCGCGCGCGGCCACGATCCTCGGCGCGGCGAAGCTCTCGGGGCGGCTGGCGTCGGGCACGTCGGTCGGCCTGCTGGGGGCCGTCACCGCCGGGGAGGAGGCGCGGACGTTCGACCTCGCCACGGCCACGATCCGCGATGTCGCGGTGGCCCCGCGCACCACCTGGGCGGTTGCGCGCCTGCTCCAGGAGTTCGGCCCCTCGGCATCCACGGCCGGCCTGATGTTCACCGCCGTGCATCGGGACCTGGAGCCGGGGGGACGCCTGACGCCGCTGCTCGCCGAGAACGCGTTCACGCTGAGCGGCGACACCGTGCTGCGCCTCAGGGGCGGCGAATACGAAGTCAAGCTGGACGGCGGCCTGACGCACGTGAGCGGCGACCCGGCGGCCATGCTCCTGGTGCAGCGCGCGAGCCCCCGCTACTTCCAGCGTCCCGACGCGACGCACGTGTCGGTGGATCCGTCGCGCACGTCACTCACGGGAGGCCGGATGGATGCGTCGATCGAACGGCGCAACGGCCGCCACTGGCTGTGGCTGGCCGCCCTGCGCGTCGAGGCGCCCTCGCTCGAACACAACGACATCGGCCGCCTGAACAACGGCGACGGCATCCAGCTCGGAACCACGCGCCTCACGTACCGCGAAACGGAGCCGGGACGCGTCTTCCGGAGCTACCAGATCACGGCCAGCGCGAACAACGAGTGGACGTTCGGCGGCGACCGCTCGGCCAACGAAGCCGGCGGCAGCGTCCAGGCGACGTTCCTCAACTTCTGGTCCGCCACGGTATCGGGCACCAGGAACCTGCGGACGCTCGACTGGCAGGTCACCCGCGGCGGGCCGTTCGTGCAGACGCCGCGCGGCTGGGTGTGGACCGGCACGCTGCGCAGCCGGCCGCAGGCCGAAACGGTGTGGAGCGCCACAGGCCGCCACGAGTCGGACGAACACGGCGGCTTCGTGCGCGGCCTGTCAGGCGACGTGTCCCTCCGCCCGCAGCCGAAGTGGCAGCTCTCGCTCGGTCCGTCCTGGCGCCACGAGACGAACGCGCGGCAGTACGTGACGACGCGTGGCGGCGGGCGGCCGGAGACGTTCGGGAGCCGCTACGTCTTCGCCGGGATCGAGCGGACGACGGTTTCGGCGGAGGCGCGGTTCAACTACACGTTCAAGCCGGACCTGAACCTGGACGTCTACGCGGAGCCGTTCGCCGCCAGCGGCCGGTACGGCGGCTTCGGCGAGCTGCTGGCGGCGCGCAGCCGGCTGCTCCGGGAGTACGGCACCGGCGGGACGACGATCGAGACGCTGGCCGGCGGCGGGCACGCGATCACCGACGGCGCGGACCGCTTCGTGCTGTCGAACCGCGACTTCAACGTGCGCTCGTTCCGGAGCAACGTGGTGCTGCGGTGGGAATACCGCCCCGGCAGCACGCTGTACCTGGTGTGGCAGCAGGACCGGATGGGCAGCGAGGCCGTGGGCGCCCCGGTCGGCTTCGGCGACGCCTTCCGGTCGCTGCAGGCGCCGGGCACCAACTTCCTGGCGGTGAAGGTCAGTTTCTGGCGCGCGGGGTGAGCGGGCGTCCGGACGCGTGCAGCGCCAGCCGTCGCCTTCCCGGCGGTCTGGCGCCGCGGAGCTCGCCCGGCTTCCTGCACCGCGCGCGCCACGCCATCACGGCTCGGCGACGTCCGCCTGGGGTTCCGCCCGGGTGACGAGTCCGGCCGCCACCTCGAGCTGGGCCATCGTGGCCGCGTTGCAGTTCACATCGAGCTTCGGTACGCAGCCGTTCAGCAGCTGCTTCGCCCGCAGGGCGGACAGGGTCGCGAATTCATAGGCACCCAGGTGCGCCGGACGGTTGACGTGCATCGGGAGTTCTCCGCGGCCGCGTCGGGCGCATGCGCACGAGGCGACACTGCTCACGTGGACGGGGCTTTGGTGAGGGGATCGTCGCGGCGGGACGGATGCGACGCTCAGAAAAGCACGGTCATCATACCACCGGGGTAGCCGGGGCCCGCGCGCGGTAACATCGCACCACTTCCCCATGCCGCCGCGCACGCCACCGGACCCGCCGCGGCCGAAGAGCCTCACGGCGGCGCTCGCGGTCTACACCGAGCGCCCGACGCTGGTGATGATCGCCCTCGGCTTTGCCGGCGGGCTGCCGTTCTACCTGATCTTCGACACGCTCTCCGCCTGGCTCCGCGAAGACGGGCTGAACCTCGCGGTGATCGGCTACTTCAGCCTGGCCACACTGGTCTACTCCTTCAAGTTCCTGTGGGCGCCGCTGCTCGACCGCACGTCGGTCCCGTTCCTGACCGCGCGCCTGGGCCACCGCCGCTCCTGGATGCTGGTCACGCAGCTCTGCATCGTGATCGGGCTGTGGCTGATCGCGGGGCAGGATCCGGCGTCCGATCTCGGCACGATGGCGGCGCTGGCCATCCTCACCGGCGTCTGCGGCGCCACGCAGGACGTGGTGATCGACGCGTGGCGCATCGAGGCGGCGGACCAGTCGCGCCAGGGTGCGATGGCGGCGGCCTACCAGTGGGGCTACCGGCTGGCGCTGCTCGCGGCAGGCGCATTGCCGCTGGTCATCGCCCAGTACTACTCGTGGCAGGTGTCCTACGCGGTGATGGCCATGTTGATGACCATCGGCATGGCCGCCGCGCTGCTCGCCCCGCGCGAGGCGCAGCACCGGTTGCGCGAGGTGCGGGGGCTTGAAGGCGTCCGCGTCGCCCCGGCAGCCGAGGCCGCCGAGTGGATGGTGCGACTGACGATCGTCGCGCTGGGCGCGCTGCTGCTCGGCTCCGGCCTGGCGGCCAACGCCGATGCCCTGTCCGGCTTCACGGCGTTCGTCGGCCTGGCGGGCGTGTCGGGGGCGATTGCCGAGGCGTGGCGGTCGAGCGCGGCGGTGTGGGTACAGTTCGCGTCGGTCGTCGCCGGCTTCGTCGTGCTGGTGATCGCCACGCGTCCCGTTCCCGGCGTGCGCACACGGCCGGGCGCGTATCTGGCGGCAGCGCTCGGCGACCCGATCCGCGACTTCCTCGTCCGTTACCGGGGTACGGCGGCGCTGATCCTCGCGCTCATCTGCGGCTACCGCCTGCCGGACTTCGTGCTCAACATCATGAACCCCTTCTACCTCGACGTCGGCTTCACGCTGGTCGAGGTGGCGGAGGTGCGGAAGATCTTCGGGGTGGTGGCGACGATGTCCGGCGTGTTCCTGGGCGGGCTGGCGGTCGCGCGCCTGGGGATGATGCGCGCGCTGATCGTCGGCGCCTTCGGCGGCCCGCTCAGCAACCTGGTGTTCATCTGGCTGGCGGCGCGCGGGCACGACCTGCCGTCGCTGTTCGTCGCCATCGGCGTGGAGAACGTCACCGGCGGCTTCGCGGGCACGTGCCTGATCGCCTACATGTCGAGCCTGACGTCCGCCGGCTTCACGGCCACGCAGTACGCGCTCTTTTCGTCGCTGTACGCACTGCCCGGCCGCCTGATCGCGTCGCAGTCGGGACGGCTGGTCGAGGCGGCGGCGCGGGCCGCGGAGGCGGGCGGCGCGCTCGGACTCTCTGCCGGGATGTTCGCGAACCTGCCGGCGGGCGCGTTCGCCGAGTCGCTCGATCGATCGGGCGTGAGCCCATCGGCGCTGGCGACGGGCTATGCGGTGTTCTTCACCTACTCGGCCGCGATCGGCATCGCGGCGCTCGTGCTCTCGTTCGTCGTCGCGGCACGGGAGCGCGAAATGCGTGTGACGGAGGACTCACAATGAGAACAGGCATCACCTTCGGGCTCGTCGTCTGCGCCGCGGTGCTGGTCGAGCAGCTTCGGCTTCGGCAGCGCGGCCACCGCGCCGGCGGCCTCGCCCCGGGTCGGGATGGCTTCGGGTGGCAGGAACTTGACCGCGTCGCCGGGCTGCCAGGCCGGGTTGCCCCCGGGGCCTGACGTGGCGAGCCGGACCGACTTCTCGAACCCCGCGCCGGTCACCCCCTGGGCGACCACCGGCTCGCCGAACGGCGAGCGGCACGCCACCACCGTGGCCGACGCCCCGGCGGCGCCCACGAGCTTGAGCAGGGCCCGCCGACCGATCTTCCCGCGCTGTTCCGACATGAGAGGCCTCCTTGCAGCCAGGGCGGAAATGTGGGCCGCATCATACGCGCCGGGAGTAGAATCGGCGCCATTCATCGTCTGGCGCGCTGCAGTTTCCCGTCCCGGCTGTTTCCGCGAAGAGGGGTGGCAGATGGTGTTGGGCAGACCGGCGTCGTGCGCAGTCCTCCTTCTCACGTCAACCGTGGCGCTCGCCACACAGGGACGGGGGCAGCTCGCGGCCGCGGAGTGGCCCGGGTTCCGCGGCGCCGGGGCCGGAACGGTCGCCGACGATCCCGCGCTGCCGGACCGCTGGAGCGCGACGGAGAACGTCGTCTGGCGGACGCCGATTGCCGGCTACGGCTGGAGTTCGCCTGTCGTGTGGGGCGACCACGTGTTCGTCACCGCAGCCATCAGCGCCGGGGCCGAGCCGACGCCGATCCGGGGCCTCTACGATCCGGGCGACGAGCATGGCAAGGCCCGGCTGAGCGCGCCGCACCGCTGGATGGTGTACGACGTGGACTTCGCGACGGGCCGGGTCCGCTGGTCCCGCGAGATCAGGAACGCGCCCGCACGGGTCACGCGCCACATCAAGAACAGCTTCGCGTCGGAGACGCCCGTCACCGACGGCGAGCGCGTGTACGTCTACTTCGGCAGCCTCGGCGTGGTGGCGGCGCTCGAGATGGACGGCCGCGTCGCCTGGGCCACCGAAGTGGCGGCGCTCGACGGCCGGCAGGGGTTCGGGACCGCCGCGTCGCCCGTGCTCCACGACGGCCGGCTGTACGTCGTGCACGACAACACGACCGAGTCGTTCCTCGCGGCCTTCGACGCGCGCACCGGCCGGGAGCTGTGGCGGGCGGGCCGGGAGGAGGTCGAGAACTGGTCGACGCCGTTCGTGTGGGCGCACGGGCGGCGCACGGAGATCGTGACCGCCGGCCGCGGAAAGATCCGCTCCTACGGGCTCGATGGCGCGCTGCTGTGGGAGCTGGGCGGCATGACCGTCAACACCGTCCCGACGCCGGTGACCGCGCACGGGCTGCTCTACATCACCTCGGGCTATCCCGGCGCCAACCCGCGACCGGTGTACGCGATCCGGCCGGGCGCGTCCGGCGACATCACGCTTGCGCCCGGCGCGACCAGCAGCGAGTTCATCGCCTGGTACCAGCCGCTGCTGGGCACCTACAACACGTCGCCGCTCGTCTACGGCGACTACTACTACACGCTCCTCGACCGCGGCTTCCTGCTCTGCCATGACGCCCGCACGGGCGAGCAGGTGTACGGCCGCCGGCGGATCTCCGCCTCGGCGAGCGGCTTCACCGCGTCGCCCTGGGCCTACAACGGCCGCATCTTCCTGCTCAGCGAAGACGGCGAGACGTTCGTCGTCGAGGCGGGCCGCGAGTACCGGCTCCTCCACACCAACACCCTCGACGAGATGACGCTGGCCACGCCCGCCATCGTCCGCGGCAGCCTGATCCTGCGGACGCAGTCGGCGCTGTACCGCATCGCGCGGCGGGCGCAGGGATGACTCCGCGCCACGGCGCGGCGGCTCTCGTGTGCCTCGTCCTGCTGGCCGGGGCCGCGGCGGCGCGCGCGCAGCAGCCGGCCTTCACGCTGCTTGGATCCATTCCGGGACGGGCCGACCTGGTGGAGATCCACGACGGACACGCGTACGTCGTGGACGGCAAGACGCTGGCGCTCTTCGATCTGGCGGATCCCGCCCGGCCCGTCCGGCACGGCGCCTACACGTTCCCGGAGAAGATCTGGGGCATCCACGTCGCCGGCCCGCTGGTGTACGTGGCGGCGGACTTCTTCGGCCTCGGCGTCCTCGACGCGACCGATCGGGCGGCGCCGGCGCTCCGCGGCGCGCTGAAGACGCCGGGGCAGGCCAAGAGCGTGGCGCTCGTCGGCGGGACCGCGCTCGTGGCGGATCACATGAGCGGCGTGGATGTGATCGATCTGGGCGATGGCCGATCGCCGGTGAACCGCGGCGCCTTCTTCGTCGAGGGCTACGCGCGCGACGTCGTGGCCGCCGGCTCGATCGTCTATGCGATCGACGCCCCGACGGGACTGTACGTGTTCGACCTGGCTGCGGCGGAACGCCTCGACGCGCTGGAGCCGATCAGCGCGCAGCAGTCGGCGAATTCGCCCGCGAGCATCGAGGTGGCCACGGACGTGTCGCCGCCGCTGGCCGTGCTCGTGGGCGGTGGCGCGCTGCAGGTGTACGACCTGTCGGACCCGCGAGCCCCGCGGCGCGCGGCCGGCTTCAAGACCCCCAGCGGCCGCCCGGCGCGGGCCACGCTGAGGGGAGCGGTCGCGTACGTGGCCGACGCGCAGGAGGGGCTGCAGGTTGTCGATCTCTCGACGCCGGCCTCGCCCCGGGTGGTCGGGGCCTACGCCACGCCGCTCCCGGCACGGGACGTCGCGGTGGATGGCTCGCTGGTCCTGGTGGCGATCGGCACGCCCGAGGGAGAGGGCCGCGTGCTCATCCTGAGACGGGAGCGGTGAGCGATCGTGGCGCAGCCCACGAGACCGGCGGACAGGCCCAGCCACGAGCACCTGCAGGAGTCGTGTCGCGACTGGCCCGCTGACGAGGGCGACGCGCTGCTGCCGCGTCGTCATCCCTGACCGCCGCGCGCTCCCTCGGCAGCGCTCTCTGCTAGGATGGCGGCTCATGGCGCGCCGCTTCCGCCTGCTCGCGCTGGTGCTGGTGCCGCTCGTCTGGGTGCTCGTCTCCGGCGACGGCCGCCTGGCCGGCCAGGCGCGCGACAGCGGGGGCGAGTGGACGACCTTCGGCGGCGATCTCGCCAGCCGCCGCTACCGGCCCTTCGATCAGATCAACCGCGACACGTTCGGCGACCTCGAGATCGCCTGGCGATTCAAGACCGACGCCTTCGGCCCCCGGCCCGAGTTCACCTTCCAGGCGACGCCGCTGATGGTCGGCGGTGTGGTGTACACGACCGCCGGCACGCGCCGCGACGTCGTGGCGCTCGACGCGGCCACAGGCGAACTGCTCTGGATGCACCGCGAAGACGAGGGCGCGCGCGGCGAGGGGGCGCCGAGACGGCTGTCGGGGCGGGGCGTCGCGTACTGGACCGACGGCCGGGAGGCGCGGATCGTCTACGTGACGCCCGGCTACCGGATGATTGCGCTGGATGCGAGGACCGGCCGCCCGGTGCCGGGGTTCGGGAGCGGCGGCGCCGTGGATCTGAAGCTCGAGATGGATCAGCCGATCGATCTCGAGACGGGCGAAGTCGGTCTGCACTCCGCGCTCGTCATCGCCCACGACGTCATCGTCGTCGGCGCCGCGCACCTGCCGGGCGGCGCGCCGAAGAGCCGCGTCAACGTGAAGGGCCACGTGCGCGGGTACGACGCGCGCACGGGGAAGCGGCTCTGGATCTTCCACACCATCCCGCAGGCCGGGCAGCCCGGCGACGACACGTGGGAGCGCGACGCGGCAAGCTACACCGGCAACGCCGGCGTGTGGACGCAGATGACGATCGACGAGGATCTCGGCCTCGTCTACCTGCCGGTCGAGCTGCCGACCGGCGACTACTACGGCGGCCACCGGCCGGGGGCGGGACTCTACGGCGAGAGCCTCGTGGCACTCGACCTCAAGACCGGGCAGCGGAAATGGCACTTCCAGCTCGTGCACCACGGGCTGTGGGATCACGACGTGCCCTGCGCGCCGATCCTGGCCGACATCACCGTCGACGGCAGGCTGATCAAGGCGATCGCGCAGCCGTCGAAGCAGGGCTGGGTCTACGTCTTCGATCGCGCCACAGGCGAGGCCGTGTGGCCGATCGAGGAGCGGCCCGTGCCGGCCGGCGACGTGCCGGGCGAGTGGTACGCGCCGACGCAGCCGTTCGTGACCAAGCCGCCGCCGTTCGAGCTGCAGGGCGTCACGATCGATGACCTGATCGACTTCACCCCCGAGCTGCGTGCCGAGGCGGTGAAGCTCGTCTCGCGCTACACGCTCGGGCCGCTCTTCACGCCGCCTCCCGTGAGCCGCTGGGAGGGCCCGCTGGGGCTGCTCATGGTGCCTTCGTCGACCGGCGGCGCCAACTGGCCGGGCGGGGCGCTCGATCCCGAGACGAACGTCCTTTACCTGTATTCGTTCCGCAATCCGAGCGTGATCGGCCTGGTGCACGATCCGTCGCGCTCGGACATGACGTACGTCCAGGGCCTCGCCGCCGATCCGAATGCGCCGAAGCCCGCTCCTGGCGCGGCCGCCGGCGGCGCGGAGGGCGGCGGTGTCGCTCTCACCGTCCAGGGGCTGCCGATCCTGAAACCGCCCTACGGCACCATGACCGCCATCGATCTCGACCGCGGCGAGATCGTGTGGCAGGTGCCGCACGGCGAAACGCCCGATGCGGTACGCAACCATCCCGCGCTCAAGGGGCTCGACATCCCGCGGACCGGCCGCACGAACGGCCGGATCGGCACGCTGGTCACGGGGAGCCTGGTCATCGCGGGCGAGCCGGGCTTCTTCACGATGCCGAACGGCCTGCGCGGCGCGATGCTGCGTGCCTACGACAAGGCGACCGGCAAGGAGGTCGGCGCGGTGCCGATGCCTGCGCCGCAGTCGGGCTCACCGATGACCTACATGCTCGATGGGCGGCAATATCTGGTCGTGGCGGTCTCGGGGGCCGGTTACAGCGGCGAGCTGCTGGCGTTCCGGGCGCCGCTGCCACCCGCGGCGCGGTGATGCCGACGCGAGCCGCCGTACTGGCCGCGTGGCTGGTATCGCTGGCGCCGGCGCCGGCGGGACAGATGCGGTCGGTCTGGGACGGCGTCTACACGGTGGAGCAGGCGCAGCGGGGGGCCGCGCTGTACCAGACGCACTGCGCCTCCTGTCACGGCGTGGCCCTGACGGGCGCCGAGGCGGCGCCGGCCCTCACGGGCTTCGAGTTCCGCAGCAACTGGAGCGGGCTGCCGCTCGGCGAGCTGTTCGAGCGGCTGCGCAGCTCGATGCCGCCCGAGGACCCCGGGCAGGTGTCCGCGCGCGACAAGGTCGACGTCCTCGCGCATCTGCTCGCGGTGGGAGGACTTCCGGCGGGACCGGCCGAGCTGGCGCGCGACGCCCTGGCCGGGATCCGGTTCGAGGCGACGAAGCCCTGAGGAACTGATGTGGAGACGCCGACTGCCTTCGGCTTCGCTCAGGCCAGGAAAGCCGGCTCCAGCAGGTTGACAGGCTGCCCAGCCGCGGAAAAATGCAGCCGGGTGGGGTTTCGCCGGGAGTAGAATCGGCCACGTAGTCAGCGGCTTCGTCCGGGGCCCGAGGCCCCGCAGCCCAGGAGGTTCACGATGAAGGGCCGTCCGGTTCTCGTCACCCTCTCGTCGGCGGCAGTACTCGCGATCTCGGCGGCGGGCGCCGCGGCGCAGGCGCCGGCGTCCCCGCCCCCGACGTTCACGGCGGACGTGGCGCCGATTCTCCAGCGATCGTGCGTGACCTGCCACCGCGCCGGCGAGATCGCGCCGATGTCCCTGCGCACCTACGACGAGGTGCGGCCGTGGGCGCGCGCCATCCGGATGCGCGTCGCGAGCCGCGAGATGCCGCCCTGGCACCTCGATCGCACCATCGGCATCCAGCAGTTCAAGGACGATCCGTCGCTGAGCGATCAGGAGATCGACACGATCACGCGCTGGGTGGACGCTGGCGCGCCGGAAGGGAACCCGGCCGACATGCCGCCCCAGCGGGAGTTCGCCGCGGCGAACGCGTGGCAGATCGGGACGCCGGATCTCGTGATCAGGTTCCCGGCGATGCCGGTGCCCGCGGAGGGGCCGGACATGTTCGGCAACCTCTACGCCGACATCCCGATCGACTCGGATCGGTACATCAAGGCGATTCAGACGCGCTCGGCGACGCAGATGTCGCACCGCGTGGTGCACCACGCGCTCTCCTACGCCGAGGACCCGGCGCTCGAAGCGGGCGGCATGGCCGAGGACGGGGGGCAGTTTCTGGTCGAGTACGCGTCCGGCAAGAACGCCGAGGTGTATCCGGACGGATCGGGCGTGCTGCTCAAGGCGGGCCAGCGCGCCCGGGCGGCGTTCCACCTGCACCCGATCGGCCTGGAGACGGCGGCGGAGATCGAGCTCGGCATCGTGCTCTACCCGAAGGGGTACGTGCCGACGTTCACGCGCTGGTCGCGGCAGCTCGCGCAGCCCACGACGCCGCTCGACCTTCCGGCCGGCGCAATCACGCGCAGCGACGGCTACACGATCCTGCACAAGGCCGCGCGGATCATCGCGTTCCAGCCGCACATGCACAACCTGGGCGTGCGGCAGTGTCTGGAGCTGATCTACCCGACGTCGGGCACGCGCACGACGACGGAGGTCGTCAACTGCGCCAACTTCAACAACAACTGGCACCTCACCTACAACTACGCCGACGACGCGCAGCCGCTGGTGCCGGCGGGCACCATCCTGCACAACATCTCCTGGCACGACAACCGGCCGACCAACCCGCGCGCCACCGACCCGAAGAACTGGGTGGGTGACGGTCAGCGCACGATCGACGAGATGGGTTTCTTCTGGATCGGCTGGATCGAGCTGACCGAAGAGGAGTACAAGCAGCAGCTCGCCGAGCGCAAGTCCCGGGCAGCGGGGGCGCCGGCCGGCACGACCGCGCAGCGATAGGGGGCGGAGCATGCGGCAGGGCGGCAACCGGGCGGTCTGGTCCGGCGCGCTCGCCTGCCTGATCGCGGCGACAGCGATCGCGCAGGTCGAGTTCACGAACAACTTCCGCTACAACTCCGGCCAGAGCGTGCAGCCGGTCTTCGACGGCTGGTCGCGGCTGCCGGACGGCAGCTTCAACTTCCACTTCGGGTACCTCAACCGCAACTACGTCGAGCAGCCCCACGTGCCGGTCGGCGAGCACAACCAGATCGAGCCGGGCGGCCCCGATCGGGGACAGCCGACCTACTTCTACCCGCGCACGCACCGCAATCTCTTCACCGTGCGTGTGCCGGCCGACTGGGGGCCCAGGCAGGACGTGATCTGGACCATCACGGTCAACGGCAAGACCGAACGCGCCTTCGGATGGCTGCAGAAGGAGTGGGAGATCGATCCCGACGGCGGCGCGTCGGGGGGCGACAACACGGATCCGGACCGCCTGGAGAACAGGCCGCCGACGCTGACGATCGGGCCCGTCGCCCCCGTCGTGCTGCCCGCCCCGGCCATCGTCGTGGCGTCGGTCGCCGACGACGGGCTGCCGAAGCCGCAGCCGCCTGCGAAGCGGCCGGTGGGCCAGGAGACGCCGCCAACGCTCCAGGGCGGCGAGGAGGCGCCGACGAACGTGCCGCAGATCGCGGCTGCGGCGGCGGTCCTGGCCCCGCCGCCGGGCGCCACGCGCCCCGACGCCCCGACGCAGGGGTTGCGCGTGTCGTGGATGCTGTGGCGCGGCCCGGCGCTCGCCCTCTTCGATCCGGTGCTGGGCCAGCCCGACAACGGCGACGTGACGACGACGGTGACGTTCAGCCGGCCGGGCAGCTATGTGCTGCGCGGCACCGCCTTCGACGGCCAGACGCGGGTGTCCGCACTCGTCCCGGTGCGGGTGGACTGACCCTGGAGTCCCGCGCCTCTTCCCGCTCGGTTCACTGGGCACACGTGACCATCAGACCAGGCCGCGTGCGAACGCGTCGGCGGGCCGGTTCAGGGCCGCGGCGCGGCCGCGCGATCGTGGCGGCCGGTCTGGTGGCCACGGCGCTGCTGGCGGCGACGGGCCGTCCGGCCGCTGCGCACGACATCCCGACCGACGTCCTCGTGCAGGCGTTCCTGAAGCCCGAGGGACAGCGCCTGCGCCTGCTCGTGCGGGCGCCGCTCCGGGCGATGCTCGACGTCGAGTTTCCGGCCCGCGAGGACGGGCGCCTCGACATCACCGGGGCGGATCGCGCCGTGCGGGATGCCGTCGACATCTGGATCGCCCGGAACATCGAGGTGTACGAGGGGGACAGCCGTCTGGGCGCTCCGCGTGTCGGAGCAGCGCGCATCTCGCTCCCGTCGGATCGCTCGTTCGCCGCCTACGATGCGGCGCTGGCCCACCTCACCGGCCCGCCGCTCTCTGACGACGCCGGGCTGTACTGGGAACAGGGCCTGCTCGACGTCGCGCTCGAGTACCCGATCCTGTCCGACCGGTCGCGCTTCGCGGTGGCGATGGGGCTGGAGCGCCTCGGGCAGCGCGTCACGGTGGCGCTGCGCTTCCTTCCGCCCGGCGGCGCCGAGCGGGCGTTCGAGCTGCATGGAGATGCCGGGATCGTGCATCTCGATCCGCGGTGGCGCCAGGCGGCCGCCCGGTTCGCCGGGTCTGGCTTCGTGCACATCCTTGGCGGCGTGGACCATCTGCTGTTCCTGCTGTGCCTGGTCATCCCGCTGCGGCGTGTGTCCACGCTCGTCGGCGTGGTGACGGCGTTCACGGTTGCCCACTCGATCACGCTGCTGGCCGCCGCGTACGGGCTGGCGCCGGCGGCGCTCTGGTTTCCGCCGCTGGTCGAGACCCTGATCGCCGTGTCGATCGTCTACATGGCGCTCGAGAACATCCTCGGCGTGCGCGTGTCCCATCGCTGGGCCGTGGCGTTCGTGTTCGGGCTTGTGCACGGGTTCGGCTTCTCGGCCGCGCTGCGCGATTCGCTCCAGTTCGCCGGGTCGCACCTGGTCACGGCGCTGCTGTCCTTCAACCTCGGCGTCGAGGCCGGGCAGCTCGTGGTGCTGGCCGTGGCCGTGCCGGCGCTGGCGCTCCTGCCGCGGCTGGGGCTGGGCGAACGGCCGGCGGCCATCGTGCTGTCGGCCCTCGTCGCGCACACGGGCTGGCACTGGATGGTCGATCGCGGGTCCGATCTGGCACAGTTTCCCTGGCCTGGCGTGGAGGTCGCCACGCTGGCCGCAGGCGTACGGGTGCTGATGGTGCTCCTGGCCGCCGGCACGCTCGCGTGGGCCGTGGCCGTGTTGCGCGGCCGCCGGAGCGCGTGGCCGGTGCCGGCCTCCGGGGTCCCGTCCGGCACCGCGCGATCGATTTCACCCGCCCGGCCACGGCCGTCGTCGTTCGCCGACGCGCCGGCAGCCGCGCCTCCGGAGGCATCATGACCAGACGGCAGATCTACGCAGGCGTCACGCTTCTCGTGCTGCTCGGCGTGCTCGGTGTGGTGCAGGCGCGGCTGGAGCGCGCCGCGGCCCGGCAGGCGGCGACCATGGTCGAGGCGCCGGTGTTCGAGGTGGACCCGCTGTGGCCCAAGCCGCTGCCGAACCACTGGCTGCTCGGCGCGGCGATCGGCGTGTGGGTGGACGAGCGGGACCATGTGTGGATCATCCACCGCAGCTCGGCGACGCTCGCCAACACCGAGAAGGGGCTGGAGCTGGATCCGCCGATGGGCGAGTGCTGTGCCGGCGCGCCGCCGGTGCTGACCTTCGATCAGGAGGGCAACCTCGTCGGCCACTGGGGCGGCCCAGGGCAGGGATTCGAGTGGCCGGAGTCGAACCACGGCATCTTCGTGGACCACAAGGGCAACGTCTGGATCGGCGGCAACGGGCCTGGCGACTCGCACGTGTTGAAGTTCACGCGCGAGGGCAGGTTCCTGTTGCAGGTCGGCAAGGCGAACGCGCGGCGTGGGCCGGCCAACGCGCAGGGGCAGCCGACCTTCGCGGGGGGCAGCAACGACCCCGTGAGCTTCGGCCGGGTCGCGAAGATCTTCGTCGACCCCCGCGCCAACGAGGCGTATCTGGCCGACGGGTATTTGAACAAGCGGGTGGCGGTGCTCGATGCGGACACCGGCGCGCTGAAGCGCTACTGGGGCGCATACGGCAACAAGCCGGACGACGCGAGCCTGGGTCCGTACAACCCGGATGCGCCGCCCGCGCAGCAGTTCCGCAACCCCGTGCACTGCGCCGACGTGTCGAACGACGGCCTGGTCTACGCGTGCGACCGGGTGAACAACCGCGTGCAGGTGTTCCGGACCGACGGCACGTTCGTGAAGGAGGGTTTCATCGCGAAGCGGACGCTCGGCGCCGGATCGGTCTGGGACCTGGCGTTCTCGAAGGACCCGGAGCAGCGCTACCTGTACCTGGCCGACGGCGTGAACGAGCGGGTGTACATCCTGCGCCGCGACACGCTGGAGGTGCTCACCAGCTTCGGCGACGGCGGCCGCCAGCCGGGCCAGTTCTACGGCGTGCACAGCATCGCCACCGATTCACGGGGCAACGTCTACACGACCGAAACCTACGAAGGGAAGCGCCTGCAGCGTTTCGTCTACCGCGGCATCGGGAAGGTGGCCGCGCCGCACCAGGGCGTGGTGTGGCCGCGGCGAGGCAACTGACGCCGGGCCAGCGGACCGGGCCAGCTGAAGCTGGCCCCCGCGAGTGAGGCGGCGGCACCGACGCGCTGCTCAGTCGGCGCAGGCTGGA